>CAJWSQ010000153.1 GCA_913045895.1 uncultured Flavobacteriales bacterium
TGATATCGTTCAAGGCGAAGATGTGGGTACTAGAATTACATCCACTGATTTAGAAGACGAAAAACTCTCATTAGTTTAAAAACAGAAGAAATTATGGATCTATTAGATACAAATACCAAAAACAATGTTTTGGCTTCTATGATGAAGTTTATCGATCAGAATCGTAAAGAAATTCTGGAAGCCAATCAACAAGATTTAGACGCATTTAATAAAGAAGATAAAGCACTTTACGACAGACTTGTTGTCAATGATAAAAAGATTGATGACATGATTCGTGCTGTTGAAGAAGTTAAAGATCAAGCTGATCCGGTTGGAAAAGTAATCTCAAGCAGAAACTTAGACAATGGATTAGAGATTATCAATAAAACAGCTCCATTCGGAACAATCATGATTATTTATGAATCTCGTCCGGATGTTACCATTGAAGCTGCTGTATTGGCTTTTAAAGCAAACAGTAAGATCTTATTAAAAGGTGGTAAAGAGGCTGTGAACAGCAATAAAGTATTGGTGAAATGTTGGCATCAAGCTTTAGAAGAAAATGGATTGTCAAAAGATTGGATTGAGTTGTTTACGTTGAATCGTGAAGAGACTCAGGAGTTCTTAAGAAATCCAACTCAAAAATTAGATTTGATTGTTCCTCGCGGTGGCGAACGCCTTATTGCTTTCGTGAAAGAGCATGCACAATGTGCTGTTCTAGTAAGTGGTAGAGGAAACAACTTTGCATACATTTCTCCAGATGCTGACTGGGAAAAATCAATCCAAGTATTGATTAATGCAAAAACTGATAAAATCAGTGGATGTAATGCTCTAGATAAAATTCTAATCGATAAAAACATTGCTGATTACGATCAAAAAGTAAAGCAATTGGCAGATGTGTTTGCTGATTTCAATGTAGAGATTTACGGTGATCAGCAAATCGTAAGTGCTGATGATAGAATTAAATTAATTCCTGATGATTCGATGTGGTTTGATGAGTTTTTAGCTCTCAAATTATGTATCGGTACAGTAGATGGAATGCAAGATGCAATTGATAAAATCAATACTTACAGTGGTGGTCACTCCAGTGCTATTTTAACTGAAGATGCTGAAAAAGCAAATCAGTTTATGCAAGAAGTTGATAGTGCTGCTGTTTATCACAATGCTTCAACACGCTTCACCGATGGTGGACAAATGGGTGTTGGTGCTGAGTTAGCTATTAGTACTGATAAATTGCACCACAGAGGCCCACTTGGGTTAGAACAATTGGTTACAAACAAATACTACGTATACGGAAACGGACAAGTCCGCGTATAAGCGAATCAAAACCATAGAAAAGCGAAAAGCCTATCAGATTTCTGATAGGTTTTTTTGTTTCATCTCCCTTTAAACTCATCCATAGATTTGTAGATGCCCATTACATCGCCAACAATAAAGTCAAACCATTTCACGGGGAGCAGCCCTTGCATGAAACGAACAAAGTGAAAACCCCACGGCATACTCACGTAAATCTTTTGATTTTCTATTCCTCTTACAATTTTAGTAGCAACCTTATTTGGATCTAAAATCGGTACCATACCAGATTTCACACCGTCAAACATGCCCGTATTGATGTAGTAAGGAGTAACGGTTGTTACATGAATGTTTTTATCCAACTTCTTCATTTCAATGCGTAAACTATCAGACCAACCAGTTGCAGCCCACTTGCTTGCTACATAAGCAGACATTTTTGGATTTGAGGTTAATCCCGCAGAAGAGGTGATGTTACAAATGAATCCACAATTGTGATCCATCATGCTATTGATGAATTGAAGTGTTGTAAACATAGGAGCATTAGCATTAATGGCCATGGTTTTGGCAATGTCTTCATTGGTATGTTCGTGGAAGTATTTGCCAACTACAATTCCAGCATTATTAATCAAAACATCAATTCTTTGAAAATCTAACAACACTTCTCGTGCAGCTTTTTCTATTGAACTCAATCGAGATAAATCTACTACATAGCCTCGAACCGTTCCTATAGATTTAAACTCTTGAATACAAGCATCAAGACCAACTTCATCAATATCCCAAATAATTAAATTGGCACCCTTTTTAAGAAAGAGCTCTCCCATTAGCTTACCAATTCCAGACGCGCCTCCGGTAATTAGTACATTTTTATTATTCCACATGGATTATGGTAAATTTTTGAGGTTTTGCTTACCAATTTCGGAATTTCTATTGAATATGAACCATAACTTTCTAGATGTGTTTTATCTTTCAACTCATATCGTAGGATTTTAACCGAATTATTCATGAATAAACATCAATATCCCCATGGTTTAATTGGAAACTGTGGTTATTTGGCTTTAATCAATAAAAACACCAATGTAGATTGGATGTGTTTACCTCGATTTGATAGCTCTTTTGTTTTTGGAAAACTTTTAGATGATAGAGATCAAGGTGAATTTAGTATTAAACCAGCGGAGGGAGATTTTGAATCAAATCAATACTACGAGCGCAACTCGAATGTATTGGTTACTGAAATTTCACAAGGAGATGATGCTTATCGAGTGACCGATTTTGCTCCACGATTTTATCAAATTGGGCGAACATTTCGTCCATTGATGTTTATTCGAAAAGTTGAACCACTGAAAGGAATTCCTAGAATTCGTGTGAAATGCACGCCTGTTGGTGATTACGGAGAAACTGTTTTAAGGCAGGAGCGAGGGAGTAATCATATCCGATATCAAGGATTAGATGAAACATTGCGTTTAAGCACGAATATCCCTCTGAATTACATTTCTGAAAGTCGTGATTTTGTATTGAATCAGACTTACTACATGGTTATGACCTACGGAGTTCCATTAGAAGGAGAAATCCGTGAGACGGTTGATACTTTCTTAACTAAAACCATTAGATATTGGCAATCGTGGGTGAAATCAACAAGTGTTGGGCCTTTGTTTCAAAAAGAAGTAATCCGCTCTTCATTAGTACTTAAAATTTGTCAATATGAAGATACAGGAGCAATAATCGCATCGCCTACAACTTCATTGCCTGAGTCGCCCGGAAGCACTCGAAATTGGGATTACCGCTATTGCTGGATGCGTGATTCGTACTATACAATTACAACTTTTAACAACATTGGTCACTTTGAGGAAATGGAGAAATACTTTATGTATTTAACCAATATTCCGATGAAAGAGAACGAGCGCATTCAACCGCTTTATAGTATTCTAGGGAATGATAAATTGATTGAGAATGAAATGCCAATTTCAGGATATCAAGGCAATATTCCAGTAAGGGTTGGAAACGATGCATACACACATATTCAAAATGATGTTTATGGTCAAATTTTATTGGCGATTTTACCTCTGTATTTAGATGAGCGCTTTAAAACTGATATAGGTGAGTTGAGTGATCAGCTTTTAGAAAATATCATTGCTAAAATGGAATTGACCATAGATGAGCCAGATGCTGGAATTTGGGAGTTTAGAACGATTGCTAATCACCACACATACACCAATTTATTCCAGTGGGCTGGGGCAATGGCTGCTTATAAAGTAGCTCGATTACATAAAAATAAGTCGCTTGAAAAGCGTGCAAAAATCATCATGGAAAAAGCTGCGGCTTGGATTGAAAAAGCATACATCCCTGAATTGAATGCATATGCTCAAGGCGTTGGCAATAAAGCAATGGATGCAAGTACCTTACAGCTTATCATGATGAATTACATTCCGCATAATTCTCAAAAAGCCAGAGATCAATTAACAGCACTTGAAGCTGATTTAAAAGCAGGAAAAGGCTTGTTTTACCGCTACAAAAATGCCGATGATTTTGGAAAACCTGAAACAACATTCCTCATCTGTGGATTTTGGTATGTTGAAGCCCTTGCTTGTGTCGGTAGAATTGACAGTGCAATTGAGGCATTTGAAGAATTGGTCTCATACAGCAATCATTTGGGATTACTGAGTGAAGATGTAGATTCAACAACGGGCTCACAATGGGGGAATTTCCCACAAGCATACAGTCACTTAGGTTTAATTAATGCAGCCTATCGCATCAACAACAAATTGTATGCACCTAATTTTTTGGGACTCAAAGTAGATTAAGAATCAGCTTCGGCTAATTCTTTCAAAATAACACGTACAGCTACATCATCTTTGATAGAGAATCGTGCGAACGAATTCCCTGGGCCAACTTTTATGGTGTATGAAGATTCAGGTAGCATTTCAAACATGTATTCATCTGTTCGGTCATCTCCAATAGCCATAGAAAAATCAGGGTTAAAGCGCTTTTTGTATTCCAATGCGATTTTCCCTTTGTTGATGGCTGTTGGTTTTACTTCAACAATGTGATTGCCTTCCATCACGTCAACACCACGTCTACGCATGTATTTCAGGTGACTGTATAATTCAGAAGAGCGCAGAGCACCTAATCCTTTTTCAACTTTTCTGTAATGCCAAACCAATGCGTTAGCTTTTTCTTCTAAGAATGAACCTGGTGTTCTATCAACATAAAAGTTGATGATTTCTTTTACTTCTTCTTTCCAGTCATCGCTATTTAATTCTGGATTTCTGGTCCATTTAGAATAAGGCTCTTTAATCCAAGCACCATGTTCAGCAACCAAATGGGAGTGAAGGCTGCCCATCCATTTTTCTAAATGATCTGCTTTTCTGCCGCTGATAATTACTACTTCATTATTTGGATTGGATTTGAGTTGTTTCAAGGTCTCCATCAATTCGTCACTTGGTGCACAGCTTTCAGGATCATCATGAAAAGGAACCAGTGTTCCATCATAGTCCAATAAAATCAAGCGCTTTTGAGCTTTGCTGAAATCATTGATGATTTGAGAATGAGATTTTTTATCGAGGTTATGCGTGGCCATTTCTGCCTGCATGGTTTTCACTTCCTCTAAGTTGCCCAAGAATAAGTCTACCCATTTAAAGATGTTGTATTTCTGCAAACTAGATTGCATCAGTTCCATATGCGCAACTTGTTCTTCTTGAGGCATTTCAAGCGCTTTTTTCAGCGATTCGACCAATTGTTTTTGGTCGTTAGGGTTCACCAAAATAGCATCAGATAACTCTTTAGATGAACCAGCCATTTCACTTAAAATAAGCACACCTTTTTGATCTCTCTTCGATGCAATGAATTCTTTACAAACTAGATTCATACCATCGCGAAGTGGAGTAATCATAGCTATTTCACACATTCTGTAAAATGCTGATAATGCTGGAAGTGGGAAACTGCGGTAGAAGTAGTGGATTGGTGTCCAGTTCATTCTCCCAAATTCACCGTTGATTCTTCCAACAAGTTCGTCTATTTCTTCTTTTAAGCTTTGGTAGCTAGGGACTTTGTCTCGAGATGGAACTACTATTAATAATAGAGAGAATTCACCTTTGTAGTTTGGATTTTCAATTAAAAACCGTTCAAAGGCTTTTAAACGGGTTGAAATTCCTTTGGAGTAATCCAATCTATCCATTGAGAGAACTAGGCGACCTCTTAAATCACGTCTATATCGAGCTTCTCTTGCTATTGCATCTGAGCTTTCAGCACTTTTAGCGTATTTGTCGTAATCAATTCCCATTGGAACGGAATCAACCACCACAATGCGATCATCCAGTAAAATTTCATTTCTATCGTAAGCTAAACCAACAACACGGTGAACACTACTCAAAAAGTGGCGCATATCATCGTAGGTGTGAAAAGCAATATAATCTGCACCAAGCATTCCTTTTAAGAGCTCTTGTCTCCATGGAATCATGCGGAAAACCTCATAAGAAGGGAAGGGGATATGTTGGAAAAAACCAATGGTTAAATCTGGATTGATGTCTCGCAACATCTGCGGTAATAGCAACAATTGATAATCGTGCACCCAAATGGTATCACCGGGTTCAATGTATTCAGCAACAACTGCTGCAAATTTCTTATTGGCATCTACATAAGATTGCCATTGCTTTTCATTAAATATGATGTTTTGAACAAAGTAGTGGTAAGCAGGCCACAATGTTTGATTGCTAAAACCTAAGTAGTAATTATTGACTTCATCTTCTGTTAAAAACACGGGTGCCATGTTCCGTTCAAGTAAGTTTTCTTTAACATTTGCTTTACTTTCTTCAGATGAAAAAGCCATTCCCGGCCAACCAATCCAAATATTATCTCCGGTTTTAAAGATAGAACCCAATCCAGTGGCTAAACCACCTTCACTGGTTTTATAACTTAATTCGTCATTTTCATCTTTTTCAATTCTTACCGGAAGTCGGTTAGAGATAATAATTGTTTTAGACATGAGTTTGTAGCGTTTACGATAATATCCGCAGAAGTTAACATTTTTCGAGGGGATATTGTTTGTAAAAGCATGTTATCTTTAGATGTACCCTATGTTATTGAAGGGGTATGAATGAAAAAAGCCCATGAATTTCTTCACGGGCTTTAATACTATATATTCAATAAAGATTAAGAGAACATAGTGATGCGGTCTTTTGCATACTCGTTGTTGTCTAATTTCTTTTTGATTTTTTCAAATACTTCAATGGTGTATGCCACATCTTCTAATGTATGTACAGCCGTTGGAATTAAGCGTAACATGATAGTGTCTTTTGGTACTACAGGGTAAACTACTAATGAGCAGAATAAACCATAGTTTTCACGTAAATCAAATACGCAGTTTGCAGCTTCTAATGGACCACCATTTAAGAATACTGGAGTTACAGGAGAATTGGTGTTACCCAAGTTGAATCCTTTTTCTCTCAATCCATTTTGAAGTGCGTTTGCAATTTTCCAAAGGTTTTCGCGGTGTTCAGGTTGATCACGCATCATTTCTAAGCGTTTCAAAGCACCTTCAACCAATGGCATTGGAAGAGATTTAGCAAAGATTTGAGAACGTGTGTTATATCTTAAATACTCAATTACATCTTCTTTAGATGAAATGAATGCACCGATTGAAGCAAATGCTTTTGCAAACGTTCCGAAGTAAACATCAATACCATCTTGACAATCTTGAAGAACACCTGTTCCAGCACCTTTTTCGCCAATTGTTCCGATACCATGAGCATCATCAACAAACAAGCGGAAATCATATTGTTCTTTAAGGTCAACAATTTCTTTCAATTTACCTTGGTCACCAGCCATTCCGAATACACCTTCAGTAATAACTAAGATACCACCTTTAGATTCGTCTACCATTTTAGTAGCACGCTCTAAACGAGCTTTTAAAGCTTCGATATCGTTATGAGGGAAAACCAAACGGTTACCTTGGTGCATACGCATACCATCCATGATACAAGCGTGAGATTCGCTATCATAAACAATAACGTCATGACGATCAGTTAGCGCATCAATTGCAGAAGCGCAACCTTGATATCCAAAGTTTAGAAGAATAGAATCTTCTTTTTGAGTGTACTCAGCTAATTGTCTTTCCAATTCTTCGTGCATGCTGGTGTTACCCGTCATCATGCGAGCACCCATAGGAGTACCTAATCCCCAGTTTTTTGCCGATTCAGCATCAACTTTACGGATTTCAGGGTGATTGGATAACCCTAAATAATTGTTTACACTCCAAACCAATACTTCT
>CAJWSQ010000154.1 GCA_913045895.1 uncultured Flavobacteriales bacterium
GCAACTACCTTACATGGCGCACACCAATCTGCGTAAAAATCTATTATTGCAGGACGTTCTCCGTTATATTCCCACTCTGTTTTTTGAGTATAATCAAAGAATTTCTCTTTGAAATCAGCGGTTGTTAATTTTTTGCTTGCCATGGTAGTCTTCTTTTAAATTCTGATACAAAGTAAAGAAGACTTCGGAGACCTATTTGTAATGTTTGTTACAGTAATTGAAAACCAGATTGCGGATTGAGCATTACACTACCTCAGAAAATTGAAGCTCGTAAAGCTCTTTGTAATGACCATCTTTCTTCAGCAAGTCTTGGTGTGTTCCCTGTTCTACAATCTCACCTTGTTCTAGCACAACTATGTTATCTGCATTTTGAATGGTTGCCAAACGGTGAGCAATAACCAAAGAGGTTCTGCCTTGTGTAAGGATATCGATAGCCCTTTGAATCATCATTTCGCTTTCGGTATCAACACTGCTGGTAGCTTCATCTAAAATCAAAATACTTGGATTGTAAACATAAGCTCGAATGAAAGCAATCAACTGGCGCTGACCAACACTTAACATACCTCCACGTTCTCGTACATTAAAATCATACCCTCCAGGCAATTTCTCAATAAACTGATGTGCTCCAACCAATTTAGAGGCTTCAATCACTTGTTCTTGAGAGATATCAGGGTTGTTTAATGTGATGTTGTTTAAGATGCTATCACTAAACAAGAAAACATCTTGCAACACTACTCCAACTTGTTTGCGCAGTTCATTCAAATCGAAATCATGGATATCAGTTCCATCAATGGTGATGGTTCCTTTTTGAAACTCGTAGTAACGACTAATCAAATTGATCATTGACGTTTTTCCTGCACCTGTAGCTCCAACAAAAGCAACCGTTTCACCCGGTTTAACCGATAAACTGATATCTTTCAAAATCCAGTCTTCATCGTTGTAAGCAAACCACACGTTGTTGATGCTGATGTTACCTTCAAAGTGTTGAGGAGTTACAGATCCTCTATCTTCAATCGTTGATTGCGTATCTAATATTTTGAACACGCGCTCACTGGCAACCATTCCCATTTGAAGGGTATTGAAACGATCTGCCAACTGACGAATTGGACGATACAGCATATAAATGTATAAGATGAAAGCCATCAACTCACCCGGAGTAACTAATCCGCTGATAGCTTCTCCTGCTCCCCACCAAACCAAAAGCGCTAGTGAAATGGCACTTAAAATCTCTACAATGGGAAAGAAAACCGAGTTAGCCCAAACGGTACGTAAATGAGCTTGCATGTGCTTTTCATTAATCGCCTCAAACTTTTCAAGCTCGCGTTCTTCACGGTTAAAAATCTGAACGATATTCATTCCCGTAATGTGTTCTTGAACAAACGCATTGAGTTTAGATACCGCATTACGAACATCTTGGAAAGCATCTTTGATGTAGTCTTTGAAAACCTTGGTAGAATACAGTAAAAGTGGAATTGGCACCAAGCTGAAAATAGTTAGCTTCCAATTGGTTGCAAACATTACAACTATGATTACTGTCAATTTCAACAAATCTCCGATAATGATCAAAATACCTTGAGAGAAGATATCAGCTATGGTTTCGATATCAGAAACAACACGAGTAACCAATGTTCCAATAGGTGTTTGATCGAAGTATTTGAGTTTAAACCCTACAATTTTATCATACACCTGAACGCGTAAATCGCGAATTACGCTCTGCCCTACCCAATTGGCCATGTAAGTTTGAGCAAATTGTAAAAGAGCCTCTAAAACTAAAATGGCAATCATTACCCATGTCATTTGCAAAAGCAAATCGGCATTGGGAATGGTAATGGAATTATCAACCGTATACTGAATAAGCATTGGTCTTGCAGGCGATAATAACGCCAATAAAATGGTGAGAAAACCTGTTGTTACAAAACGAGGCTGATACGGTTTTACGTATTTCAACACTCGCTTGAACAAGCTTAAATCAAATGCTTTACCTGATACTGATTGCGCCATGTATTACCTGTACCGATTGATTGAATCGGGATATTTTATTTTACACAAAAATAAGCCGTGTGCCTTTGCCGAAGCACCTGCTCGTTTTCGATCTTTTTGTTTTACTATCTGTTTAAATTCGTCTACCGAGATTTTCCCTGTTCCTACTTCTAACAAAGTACCTACAACTGCTCTAACCATATTTCGCAAAAAGCGATTGGCCGAAATTTCAAAACGGTAACCACCATCAATGGGTTCAAAAATGGCTTTGCGAACATCACATAAATGATTGGTTACATCTGATCCCGATCTACAAAACGAACTGAAATCATCAAACTCCAACAAACTGGCTGCCGCTTGGTTCATCTTTTCAAGGTCTAATTCATATGGAAAATACCATGAAAAATCACGTTTGAAAGGATTCGGAGTAGTTTGAATGAAATAATGGTACGTTCTGTCTAAAGCTGAAAAACGAGCGTGCAAATCATCTTCCACTTGAAAAATGGAAAAGACAGCCACTTCACCACCCATCATTTTGTTGATTTTATAGGCCAACTGCTCACCATCAACTGAATGGTTTACATCAAAGTGAGCATAAAAATCAGATGCATGAACTCCTGTATCTGTTCTACCACAACCCGTTACATAGATTGGTTCGCGAAGTACTTTAGTGAGATTCTCTTCCAAATCGCCTTGCACTGAGCGGGCATTGGGCTGAATTTGCCAACCGCAAAACGCACCACCATCGTAAGCTAAATGAATGAAATATCTCGGCATAATTTGGCTGCAAATGTAATCCAATTGCGCATCCCTAGCGAAAGAAGTCTACATTCGTGACGTGAGAAAAATCGGACTACTTTCAGATACCCACGGCTACATTGATCCCAAGGTTTATAAATACTTTGCTGAAGTAGATGAAATCTGGCATGCGGGAGATATCGGAACCATTGAAACAGCCGATGAATTAGCTGCTTTTAAACCGTTAAGAGCTGTTTACGGAAATATTGATGGTCAGGATGTTCGAGTAGTACATCCAGAAATTCAGCGTTTTTTCTGCGAAGAAGTTGATGTGATAATGATTCATATTGGCGGATACCCTGGAAGATACTCACCAAAGGCTAGATCGATTGTAAATGAAGCTCCACCTAAATTATTTATCAGTGGACACTCGCACATCTTAAAGGTAATGCCCGATAAAAAAAGAGGTTTACTCCACATGAATCCAGGAGCTGCTGGAAACAAAGGATTTCACAAGGTAAAAACCCTTCTCCGCTTTGAAATTAATGGAGCAAGAATTGAGAATTTAGAAGTTATTGAGTTGGGAACTCGTTAACGCAAACGATCTACTGAACGTACTAAATCTTCATCTTTCTTAATCGCTAAACGTGCTAAAAACGTTAACACTGCTGAGATGAATGGCAGAAAAATCGTCCAATTGTAATTCGCATTATACCCCTCTCCAAGTGCAGCGCCCAATTGCATTGCTATCCAAAACTCCATAGCGCCCAAGGCTATTAAAAGGATGGTGAAAGACATGGTGATTTTAAGCTGTAGTGGTCTATTTTTAAATTGAAAGATTGTTGCAACTAAAACAGCAATACAGAAAACCCAAAGAACACCTATTGGCCATGCTCCTGCAAAATCGACAACCTCTTCTGCTGTGTGAGAGAATGGAGTTAATACAACTGCTTCGCTTCCCTTTAAATATATAGCAACTGGGTTAAGTAACGCTAAGATTCCTAATAATGAAGCTACTGTTAAATATACGGTTTGAATTCTTTGAATCATGACACTTTTCGATTTCGCTGCAAATGTAGCCGAAAAAAAAAGTAGCAAAAGTGTGTTTAAGCTTAAAATTTGTATACTTGCAGTGTGGACAGGTTGAATTCACTCCGCCACACCCCCCTGAAACATTTCTCAAATTCATTATCGGAAACGAACAGGTTTAATAATTACTCTCACAGATTTAGATAATCTCTCTATACATTTTTTTGCATGTACGACATCATTGAGTTGAATGAAAAGAAAGTTGACGAACTGAAACAAATTGCTGAGCAATTAGAAGTTCCAAAATTCAACAGACTTAAGAAGCAAGAATTAATTTACGCGATTCTAGATAACCAAGCCATTAAACCTACCAAAGCTAGTGCTCCAAAGCCCAAAGCGGAAGACCAACCTGCATCAGAAGAAAACAAACCCACACGCAAACCACGAGCTCGCAAACCTGTAGCTGCAACTGAAAAAGTTGAAAAAAAGACTGCTGAAGCTCCTTCTAATCAAGATTCTGCGCAAGAAGCTAAACCACAGCGAGAAAAGCCAAAATTGGTTAAGCGTCCTAGAAAAGATGATGCAGACCAACAACAAAATGATCCTACGCTCTTCGAAGACAAAAAGGAAAAGTCTGTCAATAAAGAATCGAACAACGATTCAAATAAGCAACAAGACAACCAAGCTAAAGATCATTCTCCTAAAAACGATCGTAAAGATCAAAACAATAACGGAGGAGATCAGCACCCTAAAAACAGAGATCGCAACAACAATAGAAACGATCGCAACAAAGGGAATGCTGCTAGTCGTTTCGAAAACAAATACACCAAAGAAGAGTACGAATTTGAAGGTATCATCACCAATGAAGGTGTTTTAGAAATTATGAGCGATGGCTACGGTTTCTTACGTTCAAGTGACTACAATTACATGCCATCTCCTGACGACATTTACGTTTCTCAATCGCAAATCAAATTATTTGGTTTAAAAACTGGTGATACGGTTGAAGGAACGGTTCGTCCTCCGAAAGAAGGTGAAAAATATTTCCCACTTATTAAGGTAATTAAAATCAATGGTCGTAACCCGAAAGAAGTTCGTGACCGTGTACCTTTCAACTACTTAACTCCACTTTTCCCACAAGAGAAATTCCAACTAACTGGACATCCAAAAGCATCTGCAGCTTCAAGAATTGTTGACTTATTCACTCCAATCGGTAAGGGTCAACGTGGTTTAATTGTGGCTCAACCTAAAACGGGTAAAACACAATTATTAAAAGAAGTTGCCAATGCAATTGCATACAACCATCCTGAATGTTACTTGATCATTTTATTGATTGATGAACGTCCGGAAGAGGTTACAGACATGGCTCGTAGCGTAAATGCTGAAGTAATCAGCTCAACGTTTGACGAACCAGCTGATCGCCACGTAAAGATTGCCAACTTGGTATTGGAGAAATCTAAGAGAATGGTTGAGAGTGGTCATGATGTAGTGATCCTATTGGATTCAATCACCCGTTTAGCTCGCGCTTACAATACTGTAGCTCCAGCATCTGGTAAAGTATTATCGGGTGGTGTAGATGCCAATGCACTTCACAAACCAAAAGGATTCTTTGGTGCTGCACGTAACATTGAGCACGGTGGATCATTAACCATTTTAGCAACTGCTTTAACAGATACTGGTTCTAAAATGGATGAAGTAATTTTTGAAGAATTTAAAGGTACTGGTAACATGGAGCTTCAGTTGGATCGTAAGATTGCCAACCGTAGAATGTTCCCTGCTATCGACTTGGTTTCTTCTTCTACACGTAAAGACGACTTGTTACTCGATTCACACATGTTACAACGCATGTGGATCTTAAGAAAACACTTGGCAGATATGAATCCTGTTGAGGCGATGGAATTCTTGAGAGATCGTATTAACAGAACAAAAGATAATGATGAATTTTTAATGAGTATGAACGGTTAAGCCTAAGTACACTTTTAAAATTCAGTTACATTAGATCCCGTTTGACTTTGGTTGAACGGGATTTTTTGTGATTTAACGCCTGTGTGTTCGTAACTCCTCTTCTTCCCTATTCTCACTCGTTTAAAGTCCACGTAACTTGCATAAAATTTACAGATTATGCGAAATGTTGCAATCTTAATGGGAGGCGACTCTTCTGAATATGAAATCAGTTTAAAGAGCGCACAAGTTGTTTACAACCATCTCGACAAAACCAAATACAATCCATACCTCATTTCGGTGAAAGGTACCGATTGGACTTGTAATATTGATGGTAACCTCTATCGCGTAAACCGCCATGATTTCAGTATTGAAACCATGCACGCAAAAATCCAATTCGACACAGCATTTATCGCCATTCATGGAACACCGGGAGAAAATGGCCCACTTCAAGGATATTTTGACTTGTTGAAGATTCCATATACCACATGTGGTCAGTTTCAAGCTGCACTGACATTCAACAAAGCGATGTGTAACACCGTGTTGAAACAACTGGGTTTTGCCTGTGGTAAATCGGTATTTGTGCATCAAGGTAAAAGCTACGATGCTAAAGCCATTGCAAGTGAGATTGGGTTTCCTTGTTTCGTTAAACCAAGCGAAGCTGGATCGAGCTATGGAGTGAGTAAAGTTAAAACCATTGAAGATTTACCAAAAGCTATTGATAGTGCCTGGGAACACAGCAAAGTTGTGCTTATTGAGTCATTTTTGGAAGGACGTGAAATCACTTGTGGTGTTCACAATTTCAACGGTGAACCAGAAGCACTACCATTAACGGAGATCATCACAAAAAACGAGTTTTTTGATTTTCAAGCGAAATACCAAGGAGCTTCAGAAGAGATCACTCCAGCTCAGGTTGACGAAGAAACTAAGTTACGCATCCAAAAAGTAGCTAAAGACATTTTTGTTGCTCTTGAAATGAATACCATTTGTCGCGTTGATTTTATGGTAAACCCAAATGGAACACCTTATGTAATTGAAATCAACACCGTGCCTGGTTTAAGCGAAGAAAGCTTAATACCACAAATGGCACGAGAAGCAGGTTATAGTCTACAAGAATTCTTCGGAATGTGGGTTGAGCATAGTTTAAAGTAGGCCTAACCTTAAACTACTAACTACCACCACTTTTTTACCTTACTTTGTACCTGATTATATGGAAGAAAATAAAACAGTTGCATTTTCATCATTGGGATTGTCAGATGGATTGCAAGAAGGAATAGACGCGTTTGGATTTGAAAACGCCACCCCTATCCAAGCTGAAGTAATCCCCGCTGCTCTTGAAGGAAAAGACATTTTAGGTTGTGCTCAAACAGGAACTGGTAAAACAGCCGCCTTCCTCATCCCAATGGTTGAGAAGTTTGTTCGCAATCCAAGCAAGGGTGTAAAATGTATTGTACTTGCCCCTACTCGTGAGTTGGTTATTCAGATTGAGCAAAACTTAATGGGCTTAATCTACTTCACTGGACTCTCATCTCAAGCCATTTATGGTGGTCAAAATTCAGGAGACTTTACCACACAGAAAAATGCCATTCAAGGTGGAGCTGACATCATTATTGCTACTCCAGGAAGATTATTGCAACACATCAACTTAGGTTATGTAAATCTTGAAACGGTTAACACTTTTGTGTTGGATGAAGCCGACCGTATGTTGGACATGGGTTTCATTGGAGACATTGTTAATCTGCATAGAAAATTAACCAATCCGAATTTACAGACCTTGATGTTTTCTGCTACAATGGCTGTTAACATCCGTAAATTGGCATTTG
>CAJWSQ010000155.1 GCA_913045895.1 uncultured Flavobacteriales bacterium
CACCCCCATCACCACATGCAAAAATCAAAACAAACTTTGTTAACTTTTTTCAATATTGTAGAATTACTGGACTGATGAGAACCTAACAGGTTGAAATATAGCTTTGTTTAAATCCCTCGTCTCGGGGATAATTTGAATAGATAACAACAGAAGTAGGCTGGTTTTACTAGAATTGTCCTAAACTTGCGCCCGTTTAAACTAAACCTAAGTAACATGAAGAATTGGATTACCTCCATAATCCTGGCTGCCTCTGCCTTTACCATTCATGCTCAATCAGACACTAATTTAAGAGAGGTTGTTGTAACCTCAACCCGCAGTGAAACAACGTTTGATAAAACGGCTCGCAACGTAACTGTTCTTGATAAAAAAGAAATTCAAAGCCTACCTGTGCAAACCCTACCCGAGTTGTTAGAATATGCTGCAAACATTGATGTTCGCCAACGTGGACAAAATGGTGTACAAGCAGATATTAGCATGCGTGGTGCTGGTTTTGAGCAAACTTTGATTTTGCTGAACGGCATTAAAATGACTGATCCTCAAACCGGACACAATACCATGAGTTTACCTGTTGAGATCATGGATATCGAACGCATTGAGATATTACACGGTGGTGCTTCGCGCATTTATGGTCCTAATGCTTTTGCTGGGGCTATCAATATCATTACTAAAAACCCAACAGAAAACCGCGTTTATGCCAAGTTGGTTGGTGGTGATTACGGATTCAATGAAGAAGCTGCAGCAGTTACTTTGGCAATGGGAAAACACAGCCATACGTTAAGTTTCCAACGCAGAGCTTCTGCTGGATACATTCGCAATACCGATTTTGAAATGACTAATATTTTCTGGCAATCGGAATTGCATTTGAAAAACTCAAATTGGTATTTCAATTTGGGTCAAAATGATAAAGCGTATGGATCACAAGATTTCTACACGGCCAAATACCCTTGGCAATACAGTGCCGGGAAAACCCAATTCACCTCTGTAAGTGGCGAAATCAAACAAGGAATATTTACCATTACTCCAAAAGCTTATTACCGAAGAAGAACAGGTAGATATGAGCTTTACCGCGAAGGTGATGGTTATTACTATCGTACTCCTAATGGGTCATTCACAAATACAGAAGGTGATACCATAAGCTGGTACACTGGTCACAATTACCACAAAACACAAGTTTACGGTGCAGAATTAAACGTGAGCATGAAAACCAAGTTGGGTGTAACCAGCGTGGGATATGATCACCGATATGAGGGTATCATCAGTAGTAAATTGGGTGAAGACATGGAAACGCCAGAAGCTGTTCCTAATGAAGTTCCTTCTGCTTTCTATACACAAGAATTGAATCGTGAGAATAACAGCTGGTATATTGAGCACAACTTGAGCTTAGGGAATTTATTCGTTTCGGCTGGTGCCATGTACAATGTTAACACTGCTTTTGGAGAACAATGGCTTCCAGGTATTGATGTGAGTTATGGAGTAAATAACAATATCAGACCTTATACTTCCGTAAACAAATCGTTTCGCTTGCCTTCATTCACTGATCTGTATTACAATGTTGGTGGAGCAATGGGAAGCAAGAACTTACAACAAGAAGAATCTATCAATTACGAAGGCGGTGTTAAGTTCAACACCAAAACTGGAAACGGACATGTGGCCTATTTCCGCAGAGAAGGTGACAACCTAATCGATTGGGTTTATTTCGCCCCAGATTCATTGGTTGCGGCAAACATCACGGAATTAAACATCAATGGAATTGAGGCCGATTACGTTTGGAATACATCAGGTTTATTCAACGGAAAATCTCCATTAAAATCAGTTCGTGCGAGTTATACTTACATGTGGGCCGATTCAATGGACAACACACTTGAATCAAACTACGTAATGGATTTCTTACAACACAAAGGAGACATAAGTTTGCATTTTGAAGTAGTTAAAAACGTTTTTGTTGATTGGTCGTTCAGTTACCAAGATCGTTTAGGAAACTACCAAAGTGTAGATGGAGAATTCCATAGCTATAACCCTGTAGTCATAAGTGATTTAAGAATCCAACCACAAATAGGCAAATTGAAGTTGTTTGTTGAGGCTTCAAACTTGTTTGATCAGAAATACAACGACATTGGTAATGTAAAACAACCCGGACGTTGGATTAAGGCTGGGTTAAGCATCAACCTGAACTACAAAACACCTCAATTATAATTGCTTTTTGTTGTTAACTTGCACCAAATTTTATGTCCATGAAAAATCTCATAGCATCGTTGCCAAATCACATTCGTGAGGCTTTACAAATTGCAGATAACACCACATTAAATCCTTACAATAAGGACATAAGACAGGTATTAATTACTGGGCTCGGTGGCTCTGGCATTGGCGGGTCAATTGTAGCCGAATTGGTTTCTGATACGTGCGCTGTTCCTGTAAAAGTGAACAAAGATTACCACCTTCCGGCATTCGTTAATGAAAACACATTGGTAATTGCCAGCAGCTATTCTGGAAATACAGAAGAAACTTTAGCTGCTATGGAAGAAGCCATAAAACGCGGTGCAGAGGTTGCTTTAATTACTTCTGGAGGTAAGGCTCTTGAATTGGCAAAAGCCAATAACTACAATCATATTGTTGTTCCGGGTGGAAACCCACCACGTAGCATGTTGGGATATTCTTTAACGCTTCAGTTTGTGGTTTTAAATCACTACGGTTTAATTCCAAACTATCGCGAAACGCTTGAAAAAGCAGCCGATTTATTGGATGCTGAACAAGCTGACATCAAAACACAAAGTGAGGCATTAGCTCATAAAATGCAACATCATATACCAGCCATTTATGTGGTAGATGGCTTTGAAGGTGTTGCCATTCGTTTGCGTCAACAATTGAACGAGAATTCAAAAATGTTATGCTGGCATGCAGTTGTTCCAGAAATGAATCACAACGAGCTTGTTGGTTGGAGCGGTGGCGATGACAACATCTACGCTTTGTTCATGCGTAACGAGTTGGATTATGAGCGTAACCAAAAACGCATTGAAATCAATAAAGGAATTATCAGTCAGCATACCAAAAACATGAGTGAAGTTTGGAGTAAAGGATCATCTCCTATCGAAAACGCCATGTATCTCATTCATTTTGGAGACTGGTTATCATACTATTTATCAGAATTGAATCAAGTAGATATCATGGATATCAAAGCCATCGATCACCTAAAATCGGAATTGGCTAAATTTTAATACTTGAAGAAACAGGTTCATTACACAGATTTAGGGTTAATCGATTATCAAGAAGCTTGGGATTATCAGGAAAAACTTTTTGATGAAACGGTTCAGCTAAAGATTCAGAACCGCAAGAATGAGGGAATATCAGAACCGATCACTCCCAGCAATTACTTGTTGTTTTGCGAGCATCCGCATGTGTATACTTTGGGTAAAAGTGGATCTAAAGAAAACCTGTTGCTCAATGATGATGAGCTAAAAGAAAAAAAAGCTACTTATTATAAGATCAACCGTGGTGGAGATATTACCTACCACGGGCCTGGTCAAATTGTGGGTTATCCCATTCTCGATTTAGACCAGTTTTTCACCGATATTCACCTTTATCTCCGAACTCTTGAAGAAGCCATTATTCTCACACTGGCTGAATACGGCATTCGAGGAGATCGATACCCGGGCTACACGGGTGTTTGGTTAGATCCAGAATCAGATAATGCCCGAAAAATCTGCGCCATGGGCGTTCGTTGCTCCCGTTGGGTTACTATGCACGGATTTGCCTTTAACGTGAATGCAGATATGGATATGTTCAAAAACATCATCCCATGCGGTATTGATGACAAAGCAGTCACCTCTATGCAGCAAGAATTGGGCGGAGAGTTGGATATGGAAGAGGTAAAAAGCAAACTCAAAAGCCATATTGCTGATTTGTTTGAAATGGAGTTGAACACAACACATTAATAACCTGCAATTCTCAAAGCTTCTTCTAACTTTACAACATGCCAAAACAGAGACTCATTATAGCTTTTGTAACCGTATTGGTTGTCCACTTTTTGTTGATAGCCACCAATAACCGTTACATCTACACGGTTTTAAACATGACCGTTTTTAAAGGAAAACTAGGCCCAAGTATCGATGAATACGAAGCTTTTGCAAACGACACCGTTCAAACTGGAGAGCACTTGGTGTGGCCATTAAGCCGCAAGTATAACTCACGTGAAATTCCAGAAAAATATTTGAGTGAGCACGAGCGATTAGAAAGTGTAGCTTATCTGGTAATACACAACGATTCTATCATTCACGAACAATATTGGGACGATTATGGGCCAGACTCACACTCCAACTCATTTTCAATGGCGAAATCAATTGTTAGCTCATTGGTTGGCGTTGCCATCATGGAAGGGAAAATTAAAAGTGTTGATGAACCCGTTTGTAATTACCTACCCGAATATTGTGATGGATTAGCAGCCGAACTTACCATTCAAGACTTGTTGAATATGAGTGCTGGAATCAATTTTGATGAAGATTATCTGAACCCATTTGCTTTTCCAGCAAAGGCCAATTACGGTAGAGATTTAAGAAAACTTGTTGCCGAATATCAAGTGGTTAGTCAGCCGGGAGAATACTTCAATTATCAAAGTGGAGTTACTCAAATTCTAAGTTTTTTGGTTGAGAAAGTTACGGGGCAGTCAGTAGCTAAATATGCTTCTGAAAAACTGTGGAAACCCATGGGAGCTAGAGATCAAGCTTATTGGAGTTTAGATCATGAAGGTGGTGAAGCTAAGGCTTTTTGCTGTTTCAACTCCAACGCTCGCGATTTTGCCCGATTCGGATACCTGTATCTACACAACGGAAATTGGCATGGTAAACAGCTCATTGATTCGGCATTTGTTGAAGCGTGTAAACACCCAGCAACCGAATTAAAAGAAACCAACGGAACCACCAACAACCGCTACAAAAACCAATGGTGGCAGTCTCCAAATTATCGCAATAAATACGACATTTACTACATGCGTGGTATTCTTGGCCAGTATGTAATTGTAATTCCAGAAGAAGAAATTATTGTTGTTCGATTAGGACACAAAAGAGACAAACCCAAAGAATACATCATGCCATCAGATATGAATGTTTGGATTGATGGAGCTTTGGAGTTAAGCGGAATCTCTTTAAATTGAAACTTAGATGAAAAAAGACATCCTATTTCCAAAGCCTGATGGCGTACACATGGCTGCTGTTTATGAAACCGATAGTGAAGGCACTCAAGGTTGGTTTGTGTATGTAATAAACACCAGGAAAGATTTGATTCATAGCGTAATGTGTACATCAAAAGGATACGGAAAGGTGGACGGAAAAGAAAAAATAACCAGTACACTCAGGCGTGTTTTACCCGATATGGCATCTGAATCTGCTCAAAAAGTAGAGTATGTTCCTGAAGAGCTTTTGGGAATGAATAATGAGTATTGGTTAAGCTTTTACGAAGACAAACAAATCTTTGATAAGAAATACATTTTCATGGCAGAATCATTGATTCATGAAAATGAAGTACATATTCCAATTGTTGGGAAAAAAGGGATTTTAATAGAATAATCAGTCAAAACCACACAGCTATGTTAGACAAACTCAACTTAGAGAAAATTCTGTTTTTAGACATCGAAACAGTTCCTCAGTTTCAGGATTTTGGAGAACTTCCCGAGGCCACTCAAAAGCTTTGGGAAAAGAAAGCTGCTTTCCTCATGCGAAATGAAGAAAAAACAGCCGAAGAAATTTATGAGCGAGCTGGAATTTATGCTGAGTTTGGAAAAATTGTATGCATCTCTGTTGGTGTATTTAGAGATAGTCCAGCCGGGAGAAAAGTGCGTATTACATCGTTTGCAGATGACAATGAAGAAAAGCTATTAAAAGGCTTCAAAAACATGCTTCTCGAGCACTTCAATTCACCCTATCATGCACTGTGTGGTCACAATGGTAAAGAGTTTGATTTCCCCTACATTGCCAGAAGAATGTTAATCAACGGAATATCACTTCCACATGCGTTAAACATAGCTGGAAAAAAACCGTGGGAAATCAACCACATCGACACCATGGAACTTTGGAAATTCGGTGATTTTAAAAATTACACATCACTAGAATTACTCGCACACGTATTTGGTATTCCCACCCCTAAAGATGACATTGATGGCAGTCAAGTGAGGTCGGTTTATTATGATGAAAAAAACTTAGACCGAATAGTTGAGTACTGCCAAAAAGATGTGGTTACTTTAATTCAGTTGATGTTGCGCTACAAGGGAGAACCACTGCTAGAAGATTATCAAATCGATTTTGTTTAGCGAAAGCCTTTGCTTGCAGCTTCATAATCTGGATGCTCGATCATGTCGTCATAGTCAAGAGGATAAGTAACACTACCAAAGATTCCAAAGTATGCTTTTGCAGTCATTGAATCGTAGTGCAAAATTCCACTTTTGTATTGATATGTTTGAAATTGATTTAATCCAATCAATAATACAACACCAGATATTACACCTAAATATTTCTTTTTTGAGTCTTTAAATTGATCTAGAAAAGCAGCAAGAGGAATGGCCATTAATACGTATAGATCAATCATTGATCGCATTCCAAAGCTTCCACCATACCACCAACACCACCAACTAACAACAACATAAGTAAATGGTATTAGAGTCGTAATTATTGGCCAGAAAGCTTCATGTTTACTCTTATAAAGGTTAATCAATCCAGCAATAGCCAGAATCATAACAGGAGTATATATTAACCAGCCTTTTCTAAATCCGAGTAATGCTTTTATAAATACGGGATTATCAAAATAGAATCCTTCATTCGAGTAAGAATAATAAATCCAATCGCCAGTAACCTGATGCCAGTAGAAAAATTGAGGGATAAATGGCACAACAACACCAACAGCCATTAAGCCTATATGAACTCGTTTGCTCCAGAGGTAATTAAGTCTAAATCTTAAGTCTTTCTTGGATGAAACTCCCCAGAATAAGATTGTAGCAAAAATGAAAATATCGATGGGTCTGATTAGCGTCATCAAACCTCCCACTAAGCCTAATAAAAAAGCATACGATTTTAATGGTCTGTTATTCCATTTCCACAGCAGTGATATGAACACAGTTGAAAGAAAAACAAGATAACTGTGAGACATATTACCCTCGTAAACTATGTAGAAGAACAGATTTGTCCCCAAGTAAATAGCTAAAAGTGAAATAGCCACAGATACATCTGAATACCAGCGTAATAGAATCCACCGAAGCAACCATAAACCAATAACAGAATATACCCAAACTCCAATGGCAAGAAATACCATGTATATGGGAGAATAGCCATCTGCAGTGTATCCTAAAGGCTCAGCCAAAGCATGAGCAATTGTAAAGAAGGGCAATTGTAAAATTGCAACTCCCATAGTCATCTTTAGCACACACTCTTTATCACTATTGGTAGAACACCAAATCTCAGCCTCATATTCTTTACATTTGATTTTCAGTTCTTCTATTTTATTTTATTTTAAGAGCCAAAA
>CAJWSQ010000156.1 GCA_913045895.1 uncultured Flavobacteriales bacterium
TTAAATTATACGCAACAGCTGGACTTTCATTTAACTTCCTAAGGTCTTATACCACTAAATTAGTTGATACAGAAAGTGAAATTTCAAAGGAACTGCAAAATGAGTACGAGCATGAAGATTTTTCAAGATATATGAATAAATTTAGCTTGGCTGCACTAATTGGAGTTGGTGCTGAATATCAGCTTATCAATCATATTACACTGAGATGTGAACCCTATTTCACCCACGACTTAACTGATAGCATGAAAAAAGATGAATATTACGAACAACATTTTTATTCTTTTGGAGCTAATGTTGGTATATTTTATGGGTTTTAAAAAACCTTAAATTTCATATTCATTTTAGCTTAATAATTGCTTTCGAATCCAAACCAAAAACAAACTCATGAAAAAGACCATTATAGCCATCGCTGCTCTAGCCACTCTATTCAGTTGCAGCCAATCACCTTCTAACTCAAATGATAATAACCAAGCGGTAGTAAACGATTTTTTGTCTGATATCTCTTCTCTTGAAGAACAAGAAAAACCAATCAAAACGTTTGTTTCTGTAGCTCAAGAAACTGCCGACAAAGTGGTTGATCTGGACAAAACAAACATCAAAGATGTGTTAGAAACAGCTCATGGATACCAGCATTTGGTTATCGTAACGGGCAACCACACCATTGTCAACATCGAGCACGATGAATTGAACAATTGCAAGCAATCTGGCTCTTGGGGTGCTTGTATGCCTTATGCTGAAGGTTACATCAAGAAAGGCGATTTGGTCTTTCAAGAAGGTTATATCAACAACATCATTGGTACTCCTGATAATCAAGAGCGTGTGGCTTATTTTTTTGGTGAGATGTAGGTTGATAAATAGGTACTAGGTATTAAGTACAAAGAAATTGTCACTTCGAGTGACGCAGAATGACTTTCACAAAAGAAGGTGTCATCCCGAGTGATACTGAACGAAGTGAAGCTTAACATTTCTCTGCTAACTACATTTCTAAAAAAGCCTTCACAGGCCAAACTGTAGCGATATGGTGTTTGCTTCAATATACAAACCTCCCTGACCTATTTTATGACTACAAAAGACAAATGCTCACAAAGGACTTTCACAAAATAGGGCATCATCCCAAGTGATACTGATTTCACTTCGGCTCCGCTCAGCCTACGTGAAATAACCGATGATCAATCGCACCAAGTTATTCGGATAATCAAACAATAAAATAATCCTTCACCATTTGCTAGTCCCTTCAATTTTAACGAATTGAGGGGATTTTTTTGTGGTTTACTTTCTACATTAGTATACCTTTGCAATGCATGAATAACAATTCATATATCTCTCAGAAGGATTCGGTTCAGTAGGCAGGTTGCTGAATGTATATTTACATAAGGCCTGAATGGTTTTATTGTAAAGTATTTCCCCTGTCGAACACTTCATAATAACGTGCTGACTGCTTCACCAAGCAACTCAGACCACGTTTTCTATTCAATATTTTTCATATTAATTTTTGCAAACTGATTGAGGCTGTAGCTGTGATTTCAATTTCACTGCTAATCGTTTCCTGACAGCTCTAATTTGGGCTTTCAGTGAAATAACCTCGTCCGTTCAGTTTGCACAACAAAATGGTACAAAACCATGAATGAACTGAATATTCAGATAAGAGAGAGTCGCAAAGCAGACCTTGAAGATATCATGTATGTGCAAAGTCGTGCATTTGGTCACGATAAAGAAGCACAACTCACAGCCGATTTATTACAAGACAACACGGCAGAACCTTTGCTTTCATTGTTGGCATTTGATCAACAAAAAGTAATCGGGCACATCCTATTTACTCGAGTATACATCAACAAGGTCGACAAAACCCAACCGTTGATGCACATTCTAGCTCCTCTAGCCGTAATTCCTGATTATCAGAATCGTGGAATTGGTGGAGTATTAATTCGAGAAGGATTAAACCGGTTGAAGCGGATGGGTTCTGAACTCGTTTTTGTTTTAGGTCACATGGAGTATTATCCCAAGTTAGGATTTATTCCTGATGCTAAGAAAATCGGATACAGTGCTCCGTTCCCAATTCCTGATGAATTTGCCAATGCGTGGATGGTTCAAAGCTTAAATCCAAATCGATTTACCATTGAAAAAGGCCAGGTGATTTGCGCAAAAACATTGAACAGACCAGAACATTGGAGGGAGTAACATCTAAAAGCAGCAGGTGAAACTTTGTGTGTCATCATATGCTGCATCCACTCCACCTACTATCATTAAATTTATAGATATCATGACATTAAAAGATTTAGGATATAACAACAAATTAGAGGAATACCGACAAGAAAATAACCTCTCGGGATTTCTAATTGGTCGGGTTACGCAAGAACACAAAGAACGCTATAAGGTAAACACTGGCTCGGCCGAATGGGATTGTGAACTCATCGGAAATTTGCGCTACACAGCTGAAAGTAGAAGCGATTTACCTGCTGTGGGCGATTGGGTTGCTATTAGCGAATACGATGTGGAAAAAGCACTCATTCATGGCGTTTTACCTCGCTACTCCATACTTGAGCGACAAGCCATTGGCAAATTCGGTGAGAAGCAAATCATTGCAACCAACATTGATTATGGATTGATTGTACAATCAGTAAACCGGGATTTTAATATCAACCGATTGGAACGGTATTTAGCCTTGTGTTACGATTCAAACATCAAACCCATAATTGTAGTTTCAAAAGTTGATTTGGTAGATTCTGAGCAGCTTGATGATTTGATTCAGCAGATTAGAAACCGGATTGAAAACGTTTCTATTTTACCAATTAGTAACAACACTCAGGTTGGTATTGAAGCTTTGAAAGAGCTTATTTTCAGTGGTAAAACGTATTGCTTACTCGGTTCATCTGGTGTAGGGAAATCATCACTCATCAATAGTTTGAGCGGTACAACTCAATTGAAAACGGGTGAAATCAGTAGCTCCATAGATCGAGGAAAACATGTTACCACATATCGTGAGTTAATTCCACTGGTTAATGGTGCCATTTTGATTGATAATCCAGGAATGCGAGAAGTGGGTATGACAGATAACTCTGCTGGAATTGAGACTACTTTTGAGACAATACTTGCATTAACAAGTCAATGTAAATTCAATGATTGCACGCACACCAACGAAAAAGGTTGTGCCATTACAGCAGCCATTGAGAAGAGAGAAATTGATGAGGCTTCATTTCAGAATTACTTGAAAATGGAACGCGAAAAAGAACACCACGAAGCCAGTGTTGCTGAAAAACGCAAAAAAGCCAAAGACTTTGGCAAGATGGTGAAACAGTTTAAAAAATCGAAAGGACGACAGAAGTTCTAAGATTGTGATACTATGCCTCAAGTTCTGTTCGAGCTTGGGGCTTTTTTACAGCACATAGAACAAAGCTAATACTTGATTTGTATAACTAGAACCCAAAACTCTAGCGATACAAAATGGCTTTTCAAACAGCATACGAGCAGATTTTAAAACAGCTGCAAGCATTTGACCCAAAAGCTTATGCACGCAGTCGGAATTTTAAAGACGGTCAAGTTAGTCGGTTGTCACCCTACATTTCAAGAGGCGTTATTTCTACCCGATTTGTGGCTCAAACCGTTTTACAAAAAGGGTATTCCGTAACCGAAATTCAAAAGTTTATTCAAGAGCTCGCTTGGCGCGATTACTTCCAACAAGTGTGGATGGCTATTGGTGATGAAATCAACACCGACATCAAGCAAACTCAAACTCACGTAAGCCACCATCATATCCCTGAGAATATTTTAAAAGCGAAAACTTCTATTCATGCTATTGATACTGGGATAGACGAACTCTACACAACTGGCTACATGCACAATCACATGCGCATGTATGTGGCTGCTTTGTCTTGCAATTTGGGTCAAAGTCATTGGAAAACTCCAGCAAAATGGATGTACTATCATTTACTGGATGCTGATTGGGCAAGCAATGCACTCAGTTGGCAATGGATTGCAGGTAGCTTTAGTCACAAAAAATACATAGCAAACCAAGAGAACGTCAATCGTTATTTCGATACAGATCAAACTGGTACTTTTCTAGATCAATCGTATGAGGAGCTGACCACATGGAAAATTCCAAAAGAATTGGAATCTACTACAGTGTTGGAGCTTAAAACGAAGCTTCCTGAGCCGGCTGCTATTTCTATTGACACAGACTTACCAACGTACATCTACAATTTCTACAACCTCGATCCCAATTGGGGTAAAAGCACCAAAGCCAATCGTATTTTATTGCTCGAACCCGAATTTTTCAGTCAATATCCTGTGAGGGACAAAACCATTTCTTTTGTATTGGACCTCGCCCAAAACATTGAAAACATACAAGTTTATGTTGGAAGCTTTGATGCGTTGAAGACGAAATACAACCTCAAAAACATCCACTTTAAAGAACATCCCACAAACCGACATTACACAGGAGCGGCACACGCAAGAGAATGGCTATTTCCTGACGTAACAGGATATCACGCTTCGTTTTCGCAATTCTGGAAAAAAGCACAAAAGCAGCTTGATCAACTCACCGATTTTTAATTCTGATCATAATGCAATGAAAAAGCAGCATTTACCCGAAAAGACTTGTCTTGTTTGCAACAAACCGTTCACTTGGCGAAAAAAGTGGGCTAAAGACTGGGAAAACGTAAAATATTGCAGCGAGCGATGCAGAAGAAACAAAAACACATCAGCATGAATAAAGTATTCATCGTATTTCCACATCAATTATTCAAGGATCTAAAACTGCTACAAAATGTAGATGCTGTTTACCTGGTTGAAGAGTTTTTATTCTTCAAGCAATACAAGTTTCACAAACACAAATTGGTGTTTCATCGCGCAACCATGATGCATTACAAAAATGTGTTGGAAGATGCCGGAATCCAAGTGCATTATATGGAAACCACTGACCAACTGAGTGACATCCTTGAACTTATTCCTAGCATTGACTCCAAAGAAATTCAGTGTTATGATGTTGCTGACGATTGGTTAGAACAGCGTATTAAAAGGGCTTGTAGTGATGCTCAAATCGAGTTGAAATGGTTTGATTCACCAGCATTTCTGAATACAAAAGATGAGTTGGCCGAATACTTTGATGGAAAAGAAAGCTACTTCCACAACGACTTTTATATCGCGCAGCGGAAAAAGCGAAAAATACTGGTAGATGATCAACTAAAACCCATTGGCGGTAAATGGAGTTTTGATGCTGAAAACCGACACAAATTCTCGAAAAAAGAAACACCACCAGCAGTTCAGTTTCCTGAGCGAAATGAGATCTACAAAGAAGCGATTGAATACGTAGAAAAGCATTTCGCTTCGAATTATGGTTCTATTTCAAGCGCCTTCACCTACCCCATTTCACCTGAACAAAGCCATGAATGGTTGAATCAATTTTTAGCATTTCGATTTCATCATTTTGGTAAATACGAAGATGCCATTGTGCCCCAAGAAAGCATCTTACATCACAGCCTTTTATCGCCATTAATAAATGCGGGGCTACTTACTCCGCAAGAAGTCATTGACCTTGTGATTCAATACGCGAACGAAAACGACATTGAACTAAACAATACCGAAGGTTTGGTGCGACAAATTATTGGCTGGCGCGAGTTTATCAGAGGCGTCTACATCTACAACGGGAGAGCCGAGCGCACGAAAAACTACTGGAATTTTAAGCGTAAAATCCCCGCCTCTTTTTACGATGGAACTACTGGCATTGAGCCTATCGATCAAACCATAAAAAAAGTATTGAAAACAGGATATTGTCACCACATTGAACGGTTGATGATTTTGGGTAATTTCATGCTGCTTTGCGAGTTTGATCCTGATGAAGTATACCAATGGTTTATGGAGCTTTTCATTGATGCTTACGATTGGGTTATGGTTACCAATGTGTATGGCATGAGTCAATTTGCCGATGGTGGGTTAATGGCCACGAAACCCTATATCAGCGGAAGCAATTATGTGCTTAAAATGAGTAATTATTCTAAAGGCGAATGGTGCACGACTTGGGACGCGCTCTTTTGGCAATTTATGCACAACCACCGCTCATTTTTCGAACAAAACCCACGTTTAGGATTATTGCTAAAAACTTACGACAAAATGTCTGCAGAAAAGAAAGAGAATATGCGGACAAAACAGGAGGATTTCATCAAACAATTGCAATAAAACCTACATACATCAATTCGAAATCATTGCTTTGCTATTACTTTAACAACACAAATCAAACGATTATTATTCTTGAAAAAATAAAGTAGATTTGGCGTTATCAAAGAGCAATTAGAATCACAATCTGGTTCATACTTCCACTGAAATTTAAAAAATCATGGTACTACACATCAAAAACCACTCGATCTTAAGAAATGTAATCCTAATCATTTCTATGGCTTTTTGGGCTAGTTACTCATTCGGTCAATCATCTGAGAAATTTTTCTTCAATGAGTTTCAAATTTCTGTTAACAGGTCAAACGTAGAAAATAGCAGTACCGAAAACAGGTTTGACTTCGGGTTGGGAGCTTACCATGTTTTTAGAGCAGAGAATAAATTCAACTTTGTTTTTGGTGTAGAATACAACCAGGTTAATCAGTATAAAAGCTATGTATATAACAATGGTTCTTCAGGCTTGTCAGATTTAACTTTCAACTTAAGTGGCCTCTCGGTACCAATAGGAGTTCGTTACAATTTTGGATCAAAAACAAAAGTCTTTATTGAAGGAGGTGGTTTTGCAGATCTATTTTTAATTTCTAAAGTAAAAGGAACCTCATACAGTTATTCTACTAATGAATATGGTGATAGAATTTCTCTTCAAAAACCATATGAAGATCAGTTTGGAGGTTCTTATTACGGTGCATACTTGGGTATTGGTGTTCGAATCCCAACCTCAAAATTTGACATCACAATTAAACCAGAATACAAGTTCAGTATAAACCAAATTGAGTATGAACAAAGTGAATTATACAATTGGTATTACAGACTCAATATTGGAATTGGTTTGAAATAGAATAATCTCTAAATAAACCGATTAATCCGATATATAAAGATTTGCTTCATCTCGAATCAAAAAAAAGAACTTTAAGATACAGTATAGAAACGCTTTATTTGCAGTAAAGTGAATCTACATGAAATCCATTTTAATTGCCGTTTTAGGAATGTTCTTTTTGAAGAACAGCATTGCCCAAACTCCTAATAAAATAAGCACTTCTGCTGCTTTGAGTGATATTGAGAAGCTTGTTACAACCTTTGACGAAGTACATTACAACCCCTATTTCAAAACCTCAAAAGAGGCATTTGACTCCACAAAAAATAAATTGTTAGGTGAGTGGATATCAGACTCTATTACTCTGAAAGAATTCATGGTAATAGGCATGAAGCTTACAGCCATTTTAAGTGGCGGTCACTCACAAATGGACTGGCAAAACCCAGGTATTATTCCAGAAATGAAGGTTCATTATTACCTTCC
>CAJWSQ010000157.1 GCA_913045895.1 uncultured Flavobacteriales bacterium
GAAATTAAAGGTGGTGTTTTTATTTTTTCGAAAACCATTCCTGTTCACCACAAAGAGAAAGTGAACTTAAAAGACCTAAACCTCAATTCTTTCCTTTAGAGAATTCAATATCTCGAACTGTTTCCATTCCAAACAATCCTGACTTGTAGGTGTATTTCACGAATCCTGCATCAATGGCTGCAATATCATTGTATAAATCAAAAGTTCTAAGCCTAGGGTAATCGTCAAGTTTATCAGTGTTGTACATCAATTCGATCTTGTCCACATCTCTCCCCGATTCCACTTTATTGAGGTGCTGAACTTGATAGGTATATTCTTGCGGATTAAACGCAATGATGTAATTCAGCATAAAAATCAACGCCATTAAACACGGCCCAACTCCAATAACTCCTGAAAGTATTACTTCGGTCAACTCCATCCTCAGCAACTTTCTATACATACGATAAGGAACCAATAATCCTGTAAGTGCACATATTAGATACAATCTCAAAACGCCCGTCCAAGTGATGAGGGTTTTATCGATAAACAGCACAGATACAATTACACCAACAAATAGGCCAACCAGCATGAGTGTATGCGACCAATGCCACTCGCCTTTACGGATAGGACCATCATCCGAATTAGGTGTGATTTTGATTTTCTTGGGATTGAATTTCGATAAACTGCCTTTGTCTCTTTGAACTTCACTCATCGCTTGATCGAATTTAATGAAATGTCATAGTAAATCACCCAGCCTGGAATATGCTCTTCAGTGAAAACAGTAACTAATAAGCTATCACTAGTTGTAACATGATATTGTTTGATAAAGTTCGAATCAACCCGAATTGGATTAAACAATTGATAATCGTGTCCGTCACTAGCTTCGCTTCCAATTATTATCGATCGCTTATAAACCTTATCGATTGGCACCATCACTTTTCGCTCTGGATACTCATTAACAATGGTGTTATTCAGCAGCATAAACCCAGTTAAAATCATGGCATTTGCTCCAAATGAAATGTAGAAAAGAAAAACGAATGGAGCCATGTATTTTGACTTGTAGTACTTTTTGTAACCAAATAAAGTAACAGCCATAATACTCGTTACCCACATTAATCCCTTACCCAATGGAACTTCATTGTATTCTGACATTAAGATGAAAAAAAGCGGAGTGCACAACACAAAACCAAGAACAATTGCCCACTGAGGCCAAGTGTGTTTTTCAGAAGTAACAAAAGTTGAAAGTTCTTTCGGAATTGGACGCTTGAATAACAACCGATTCATGGAATCAACAAACCTTTCATCAACCCGAAAATCGTGTTCTTTATTAAGTGGATTAAGATTTAAGGCCACTGAGAGATGTGTATACAGCTCTGGGAAATTTCGCATGAAGTTTTCTGGCTGCTCAAAAAAGTACTCCATAGCTACTGCAAAAAACTCTTTCCTGTTGGTTTGAGCATATTTTCGAAATGCAGACGGTTTCTCTGTTTTAAGTACTTCAAAAGCATCTTCAGCAATATCATCTAATAAAAGTTGATACGCTTTAAACCTTTTGTTGGTTGATGACACATATCTTAAAGCGAACTCAAATGCATGAGCAAATTCATGAATCACCAGGTTGAGGGCATCTTTATCGTCTTCAAATCCTTTAACAATGTTATTCCATGACAACATCACTTGAAACTTTGAAGATCCTCCTTTCAAATTCCTATTGATACTTCTGTTGTAAAACTCCTGCGGATAAACTAGAATTCTGCGTGTGTTTTTATACAAGTAATCGTCTGATCCGAAAGTGATCATTATAGCTCCACTCGCAATCAACCATTTGTGTTGATCTTGAATTACAATTCCATCTTGACCAATAAATTGCTTTTCTGCAATAAACTCCTCTAAACGGTGGATGAACTTAGCTCGCCCATCGAGTGATAACGCTCTATAAAAACTGTTGTATTTAGCTAAAAACTGATCAATTTGCTTAAACTCGGCTCGGTTAACCTGATTGTGATATTGCACTTTATTCAAGTAGAACTCATGAATTGGACGCACCAATTGCATTTTAGGATCGTAGCGGTGAATTAACCAAGCAAAAAGAATAACGAACAGTAGGAATGTAATCATCAATCTAAAATTGTTAGGTAGTCAATGGGTGAACACATAACTTTGAAACTCCTATCGAAATTCACCGTTCACCTATATTCTCCTGTCGCAAGCTAAGTAAAAGAAGTTTTAAAAATTATTCGTCAACTCATGGCAGCATTTACCAACAAACTCATTCACGAAAGCAGTCCGTATTTATTGCAACATGCCCATAATCCTGTAAACTGGTATCCGTGGGGAGAAGAAGCTCTGCAAAAAGCACGTAATGAAGATAAAATGTTGCTTATCAGTATTGGCTATTCCAGTTGTCACTGGTGTCATGTAATGGAGCACGAGTCTTTTGAAAGCGAAGAAGTGGCTCAGGTGATGAATGATTTGTTTGTATGCATCAAAGTTGACAGAGAAGAGCGACCTGATATTGATCAAATCTACATGGATGCGGTTCAATTGGTCACTCGAAGTGGCGGATGGCCTTTGAATTGCTTTGCGCTTCCTGATGGCAAACCATTTTACGGAGGCACTTATTTCAAGAAAGCAGATTGGATAAACCTTCTGAAAAAAGTAGCTAGCGAATACGCCAATAACCGCAAACAAACGGTTGAATTTGCTGAGAAACTAACTCAAGGCGTTGTTGAATCTGGTCAGGTTGAACTCAACGATCAAGATCCATTTTTCCATGCCGAAGTATTAGATGTAGCTATTCATCATTGGACAAAAGATTTTGATCACCAAGATGGTGGATTTGATTACGCTCCCAAATTCCCGATGCCCAACAACTTTCAGTTTTTGTTGCGCTACGGACATTTAGCCAATCACCCTGAAGTGTTGAAACACGTTAAGCTCACCCTCAACAAAATGGCTTTGGGTGGAATTTACGATCAACTAGGCGGTGGATTTTCACGCTATGCTACTGATATGAAATGGCTGGTTCCGCATTTCGAGAAGATGCTTTACGATAATGCCCAACTTCTGAGTTTGTATGCCGAAGCTTATCAAAAATTCGGTAGTGAATTGTATCGCCAAACAATATTGGATACCATCAGATTTTGTGAAGATGAACTCTCTGATGGAAATGGCATTTTCTACTCAGCTCTCGATGCCGATTCTGAAGGTGAAGAAGGTTTATTCTATACGTGGACAGAAGAGGAATTGAAATCTGTTTTGGGAGCTGATTTTGACTTTGCCGCACGCTATTTCAATGTAAACGAAAACGGACATTGGGAACACGGAAGATACATTTTCATGCGATCGGCTCCTGATGAGGATCTAGCCAAAGAATGGGAAATCTCGTTGAATGATTTGTTGAGTCAAAAACAGCGCGTAATGGACAAGTTGCGCATAGTAAGAAATAACAGAATCAGACCCGGACTGGATGACAAAAGCCTTACCAGTTGGAATGCGTTAATGGTTAAAGGCTTGTGTGATTCGTATCTAGCTTTAGGCGAAGAATCCATTAAAGAATTGGCTTTGAAAACAGGCGAATTCGTTCGAAAAACACAACGAAAAGAAGACGGTGGATTGTGGCATTCATATAAAAAAGGCGAATCTAAAATTGAAGGCTATTTAGAAGATTATGCCTTTGTCATTGAAGCTTTCATTGGTTTATACTCCATCACTTTTGATGAAAGCTGGCTGAGAGAGGCTGAAAAGCTAACCGATTACACCATTCAGCATTTTTTAAATGCAGATAATGGATTGTTCTACTTCACATCGAATATGAGTGAGCAACTCGTTTCTCGAAAAACAGAAATCAACGATAATGTGATTCCAGCATCTAATTCTGCCATGGCTAAAAACCTATACGAGTTAGGGCATTATTTAGAACGAGGCGATTATTTAAACATGGCTCAAACCATGTTGAACAATGTACAAAATGGCATTGCACGATATCCAGCAGGATTCTCCAACTGGAGCATGGTGATGATGTATTTCACTTATCCATTCAACGAAGTTGTTTTTACTGGTGAACAAGCCACTTCTAACCGACAAGAATTTGAAAAAAGCTATCATCCCAACAAAATAATTGCAGGATCGGTTACTAAACATAGCGAGTTACCGTTATTAAAAGACCGTGTTGTTGATGGCAAATCATTCATTTATGTTTGCCGCAATCACGCTTGTCAATTACCAGTAACAGAAGTTGCTGAGGCACAAAAACAATTGGGGTAGATTGAGAATTTTTGCTGTTATTTTTTGGGGGATTTTACTCGGCTTAACATCAGTTCAAGCTCAGCAGGTTTATGTATTAAATGGTCATGCATTGTATGAAGAGCCTTTTTTTGATTCTGCTTTTATTGCTGAAAATCACATCAAGCAAGTTACCGCTCGAGTTTCGTATAAAGACGACAACAGACCAGTAAAACGATTGCGTACTTATTGGCAATTTGAATACGACCAACAAGGAACATTTATCCGTGAAAACAAGATTTTAGATCGCGGATCTTGGTTAGATTCATTGAATGTAGCTCTCAAATTCAATAAAGTAAATCAGATTGTACACCGAAGGGAGCGCAACAGTTTTGGAATTCATTATTATGCCTTTGAATACAATGCTGAAGGATTGCCTTTTAGAGAAGTGTACTCGCGTCCAGCAGTTATGGAATTGGATTCGAGAAGTGTGTTTTTCAACTACCAGCAATTTGGAGATACGATCTTGAAGAAGATTCACGTAAACAAGTTGGAATTACCTTTCAAAGAGGAATTATTCAAATACAATGATTTGGGAAATCCAGTTGAATATACAGAGAAGAGACACATTACCGGACTTACTGAACACCGATTTTGGAAGTACAACGAACAAGATCAATTGGTTGAGTTGACCATCGAAAAATACAAGCCAACATCAAAAACTACCGTTTACCGATACATCTACAATGATTCTGGTAGGTTAGAAGTTGAAAACATTTTTGAAAATGAAGAGCAAACCGAACACAACGAGTTTGTATATAAAAACGGTATGCTTGATGCCTTTCTATCTCGCGATGAAGTCACTCATCGAATTACCATTATTGAATTCGCTTACGAGTATTATTGAGCCAATTTATTTTTGGGAGTTGTCGCCACAAAATCTTTCAAATAGAATGGTTCGAAGTAAGCCACATCTTCAAATAATTTGTGTTTGAATTTCTCCAAAGCAGGCTGAATCATTTGAACTGTTGACGGCCAAACATCTTCGAAGAAGCTAGCATTTTCGTGTTTAACAATGTCTTTGAATTTGGCTGCTCCATCACCAAAGAAAGCTACCTTCTCTTGCGCCAATAATTCTGCGTACGAATGCTCGTCTAAAATCTCAGCTCTTGCGGGTTCAATTTCAAGACCTTCGTTGTTATACACTGCACAAAAAACCTCTAATCTTCTGGCATCTATCATTGGAACTAAAACACCATCAAACTCTCGCAAACGAGAATCTAAAGCCATTGTACGAAGTGTTGGAATAGCAATTAATGGTTTCTCGATAGAAAAAGCCAATCCTTTTGCAGTAGAAACTCCAATGCGCAAACCGGTGTATGATCCAGGACCACTTCCAACGGCTACAGCATCTAAATCTTGAGCTGTTATTCCGCCTTCATCTAAACACTCTTGAATAAACTTACCGATGTTTTCAGCGTGTTTGTATCCATCGTTTACTTCGCGAAGGGCTACCAATTCACCATCATTGGCTAAAGCAACTGAACATAGGGTAGTTGAAGTTTCTAAGTGTATAATTCGAGCCATTATTCTTCTGTACTAAAAACTGTTGATCGATCTCCGATCTCAACAGCCGTTCCATCTTGCAACTGTTTACTCAGTAGCGCATACGGACCAGTAATCACCATATCTGAAGTATCAATTCCAGATTTGATTTCCATATTTCTACTGTCTTGCAAACCTATAGAAACTGGTTTCATTACGGCCTTTCCATCTACAATAACATATACACATTCTATCAATTGGTCGTCACTTACATTGGCTAAATTGAATTCTCTCCCTTTTTTCACACCTGAAGTAGAATCTGGACGAACAGTTACAGCCTGAATTGGAATTGAAATGACATTAGTTGAAGTTCCTGTATTGATATCAACTGTTGCTGTCATCCCCGGTCTGAATGGCGAAAGATGTGCATGAGCTGTATCTACCAAGTCTTGATATGACTCTGAAAGAATACGAACTTTAACACTAAACACTGTAATCTGATCAGATCCTTGAAGCGTTGATGACTCGCTTGAATTTGCTATTTCGGTTACAATCCCTTTGAACGTTCTGTTGACATACGCATCAACTTCAACATCAGCAGTATCACCAATTTTCACACGAACAATATCGCTCTCATTCACTTCGGCATTCACTTCCATCTGTGTCAAATCAGCTACCACCATCATTTCGGTACCTTCCATTTGAGCTGTACCAACAACGCGCTCACCTTCTTCTACACCAAGTTTAGAAACCGTTCCATCCATTGGCGCGTACAATGTAGTTCTCTTATAATTATCGCGAGCTTCTTTTAAAGATGCTTCAGAGCTTTTCGCATTGTATTCAGCAGCTTTTAGAGATTCAGTTGCAGCTTCAACTTCCGCCTTAGAAATTTCGAAATCAGCATTAGCCTGATCCATTTCGGCTTGAGAAATTACTCCATCATCAAACAACTGTTTTTGGCGTTTGTAAACCGTTTCAGAATTAATCAATCGAGCTTTGGCTTGCTGCAGCATCGCTTTGGAGTTGCTCACATTGGCTTTGGCACTATTTAATGCTGCTTCTGCTCTATTACTAGCCGCTTCATAAATATCGGGATTGATTACAGCTAACAAATCACCCACTTGGACTTTTTGGCCTTCGACAACTGGTAGTTGAATGATCTCACCAGGAACCTCAGGAGAAATCTTTACCTGCTTAACAGGTTGAATTTTTCCGTTGGCAGAAACCGTTTCTTTGATGGTCCTAACCTGCGGATGTTCAGCTAAAACCAGCTTACCATCTGAACTGTTGTTCTTCTTCCAATAAACCGCTGCGATTAATGCAATGATCAAAAGCGAAACGAGGATATAAATTGTTCTTTTTTTCATGGTGAGGATTTTATTGCTGGTTAGTCCAATTAGTTTCTCCTTTGTAGAGTTGTAATATTAAAAAGCGGAAACGGTATTCGTATTTAGCTCGAATCAAATCGGCTTGAGCTTGCGTTAAATTGTTTTTGGCTACGGTGTAATCTACAGCGTTAATTGCTCCTACATCAAAACGTTTTTCAGCATAACTGAATGACATTTCGAGGGCTCGCATACTTTTTTCGGTAGCGTAGTATCTTTTGTAAGCTGCTTTAGCATCTGCGTATGCTTGCTCAATGGTTTGACGGATACGTTGTTCTTCTTGCTCAAAAGCGCTTGCATTTGAGCAGAACTTC
>CAJWSQ010000158.1 GCA_913045895.1 uncultured Flavobacteriales bacterium
TATCAACGAGATTTGACCGATAAAAAAGCTCATTTAGTACAATATTATTGCAATGGCCAAATACACGTTATTTCTACAAGAAATGAAAAAAACCAATTGATTGGCACATTCAATTATTATGCTGAAAACGGTTCTCTTCTAATTGAAGGAGAGTATGAAGAACACGATCGTTTTGAAGAAATCAAAACAGGAAAGTGGACCTATAAAGATGAAAATGGAAAGCTTAAGAAAATAGAATTCTATAAAAATGGAGAGATTATAAAAGAACGAATTTATAATTGACCCTCTATTTGTTTTTAATGCACCTTGAAAAAACAATTACACTACCTGTTGCAGTTGGTTGAGTTCAATATCCAACTACCCCCGCTACCGCGCGATTCTATCGCGTGGTTTTTAAGCAGCTTGAAGCTAGAAAAAGCTTAGCTTAAAAGTAGCTAGAATTCAAAACCAAAACTCAGTTACAACTGCAGTTTACATACCATACTTTTTACTAAGCCCTTGCAGATTTGCAAGGGCTTTTTTGTTGGAGCTAACTTTTGCTATTCAACATTAAAAATATTTAGGCTAGTTTTATACTTCAACCATTAACCTATGAGTAGAAACTACAAATTCAAAAATTCAGAAGGCGTTTATTTTGTAAGCTTTGCTGTTGTTGAATGGCTAGATGTTTTTACCAGAAATGAATACAAAGACTTATTTCTTGAGAGTCTTTCTTTTTGTCAAAAGAACAAAGGCATGGAAGTATTTGCCTGGTGTATCATGACAAATCATGTTCATTTAATTTTTAGAGTTTCAGCAGATTTTGCTCCAGAAAAAGTTTTGGGAGACTTAAAACGGTTTACAAGCAGATCTATCATTCAAGCCATTCGTGAGAATCCAAAAGAAAGTAGAAAAGAAAGACTATTGGCAGTATTTACCGAGCATGGCTCTAAAACTTCTAATACCACAAACAATATGTTTTGGAGACACGATAACAAGCCTATTGAACTTTGGAGCAACAAGGTTATTGATGAAAAAATAAATTACGTTCATTACAATCCTGTTGAAGCTGGCTTAGTAGCTCATCCACATGAATACCTTTACAGCAGCGCTCGTGATTATGCTGATGAAAAAGGACTTTTGGATGATGTGGTTGTTATCAGAAAATGGCAGTATTGAGCGGATTAACTAATACTACCGATTAAAATAAACCGAATTAATAAAATACCACGCGATGGGAATCGCGCGGTAGCGGAGGAATTACAAAATCAGTTATAATGAAAAATTTATTCATAAAATACTTCATTATTGTATACTCAATATCTGAGCAACATGCTGCTGGTCTACCTATTCGAAGTACTGCTATGATTTTATCATATAATGTATCCACATTCATATTTTTCATTTCTAGTATAATTATGCCAGGATGGCCATCATTAATTATAACAATATCTTCATGGACATTTACACTTATTTATTCATTTATATTTGAAAAGAAAAACAAATTACTTATCAAAGAATCGATTAATAAAAATAACGGCTTGAGTAGTTCTTGGGGAGTTATGATAATTGGGGCTATACTTAGTATCGTATTTTTTTTCTGTGGCCTACAAGGCAACAAAAACCATTGGCATGATTTTAATTTATTTTAAAATTCCCCTCGCGTAGCGAGGAGTAACGCTACCCTGAAAATGGAATTATAAACATTAATTTATAATGACTGAAAAAACATTATTAAATATTAGCATAAATAAAGTACCTAAATACAGGACACGAGTATTAAAAAGAATCATCCCATGGGCTTTAATAATGGGCATATCGTTTGGTTCACTAACTTATATAGCTCCATATCACCATGAATCATTTACTTATTTTTCTTGTATTTTATGCACTTTTTTTATATTTGTTATTCATTAAAAGCTCATTAGACGCTCAAAAAATTTTTATAACTAGCATCGTTAAATTAAATGATGAAAACATACAGTTAGAATATTTTATTAAGGACAAACTACTTTCAAAGAAAATAGCATTAAAAAACCTTAACATTAGAGGATTAATGAATCCTAAATTAGGTTATATACAATTTATTTTAGTTGAAGACGGTATTGATTTTTCAATTGAATGTGAAATATCCAGGTGGTGGAAAAGGAAAAACTATAGGACTGTAATGGATTGGTATAATTCTTATAAAAAATCAGCCCCTCTCAAGCAAGCTAAAAATTAATGAAGATCAGCCTCCGCTACAACGCGAACCGAGTTTACGAGCTCAGCGCAGCTATTCCCATCGCGTGGTTCAAAGCAGCTTTAAGCTAGAAAAGCTTCGCTTAAAAGTAGCTAGAACATAAAACCAAAACTCAATCACCTACTTCAACTCTACTCCCTCATTCACCAAATAAGGTACTTTGTTGTTTTGGTAATACCCAATGATGTTTTCTGCAGCCATTCTTGCCATTTCATTGCGAGCATCAACCGTAGCTGAACCAATGTGAGGTGTTACAACTACGTGGTCCATTTGCAACAGTGGATTATCCGCATGCATCGGTTCTGGGTTAGTAACATCCAAGCCTGCTCCCCAAATCACTTTGTTTCTCAAGGCTTCAATTAAATCTGATTCGTTGTGCACTTTACCTCTTGAAGTATTTATAAAAATAGCGGATGACTTCATTTGCTTAAAAGCATCCTGATTGAACACTCCTGTTGTTTCAGGCGTCAACGCACAATGCACCGAAATCACATCGCTTTCGCGAAGCAAAGTTTCGAAATCTACTTTTCTGGCTTGGAGCTTCTCCTCTGCTTCAGCATTGTGCGAACGGTTGTGGTAAATGACATTCATATCATACGCTCCCCTGCAACGTTTGGCCATCTCCATTCCAATCTTGCCTAAACCAAAAACACCTAAGGTTTTGCCTTTCAATTCCACACCCAAATTGGCTGTTGGCTGAAACGGACCAATTAAATCGTTGCGGATTCTTTTGTGCATATGCACAATGTTTCTGGCTACTGCCAACATCAATGCAAAAGCTACATCTGCCGTAGCATCACTCATGGCGCCCGGAGTATTACCAATGGCAATTCCTAAATGACTGGCTGTTTGTAAATCAATGTTATCATATCCAGCAGCAAACTGAGATATCACTTTCAAGTGCGAACAAGCATGCAAAAAATCAGAATCAATTTTATCTCCAGCAGCACACAAAATAGAATCGTAATGCTGAGCCATTTCTATCAATTGCTCTTGGCTTGGCGGATAATACTCTTGATAAACAGAAACACCTATCCCAGCAGTTTGCAATAGCCTTGAAGCCACTTCTGGAAAATTTCGTGTAAGCAGTACTTTAGGTTGTACTTTTTTCATGAAAACGGGTTAATACGCAAAGAACGCATTATTCCAGTTTATGTTTAGCAGTTGAGTAGGTAATTCTTATAATCTTAAATAACCCAAGTTTAAGGTTTGATTTTCATACCATCATATTTGGATATTTATTGACCATTCAAAATAGTTTCACTCCAACTACTTATTGATATAAATTAATTGACTATAAACTACTTCAGAATCTTTTTTTTGTGTCATTTCAACCAAACCTATTCCTTTTGCATTGTAAAGTTGGGTTACAGATTTCGTATCCATAACAATCCCTTCATCACCCTTCAGCAAAATTGAGTCTTCGATTTTTATTTCACTTACACTTAATTCACCATCTCCATAGACAAAACTCTTATTCAACAGTTGAATATAATCTGTTTTCACAGTTATCACTTCTTCATATGCTCCCATTACTGTCCTATTTACACACGAACATATTTCATTTTTATCTCGATAGAATTGATGGAGGTAAGTACATCCTTCTGCTCTCGTTTTGTAATACTTGTTATCCACAAATCGGTATGATTCTCTATTGATAATACCGTCTTCAACTATTTCAAGAATTGTACTATCCGATGGAATATTCCCTTCTGAATACACTACGAATGAATATCTATTTTCCTGAATCGGGGCGATATGGATACTAAATGAGCTGTTACTAAAGCCATCATCATTTGTAATGGTCACACGATAATGATATACAACTTCACTTTTAATTTCCTTAAGCGGAAAGTAATACTCTGTTAAATTTTGTTTGGGATGAAAGAAAGAAACGATAGTTAGTAAAAAAAATCTCAGAATCATACTTAGCGATTATTTCTACAAATCTAAATTATTCTGTTTTTGGTAATGAATAAGTAATTGTAACCGCTATCAAACACATCACACTTTCAATTACTAGCCACTGTTTACCAAAATCGCCCAACGGCCCATCAATCCACATGGTTAATAATCTGGAAAACAGATATGCAAACCAAAATACAGCCAAAAACTGAACTCCTTTTCTCACATCTTTCATGAATAGATAAACCAAAGTTGCTACGATCACCATTCCTACTCCACCGTAAATTCCTCTGATAGAACTCATCGCATCTGTATTGGGCAATGTGGTTTGTACCAAATCCATTGTCATCTGTGGACTGTAAAGCGATAACAGGCTTACATAAGCCAAGCTGAGAATTGAAAATCCAATGTAAATACGACTGATTACTTGTCCTTTTTTCTGTGCTTCCATCTTAATTCGTTTTAAGTTTTTAATGAAGCAAAAGTGAGACGATAGCCTTGAGCAATTCTTGGCTTTTACCAAGATTACACTTCTACTGAGTTCAGAAGCTTACTGAAATTGGTTGGATCGATGCCTAGGTAATTCGCTAAGTATTTGTGAGGCACCACTTGCAAAATGTGTGGACTGCGTTTCAATAACGCTTTAAATTTCTCTTCAGATGAATAGCATTGCAGCTCTTTCATACGCTCCAACAAGCCAGAAACAACCGCATATAAAGCCTGTTTAATAAATTGATCTATTGCTGGATATTGATCCATCAGCTTCATCAAATCAGCATGAGAAGCTCTCAAAAAAACCGATTTAGAAAGCGACTCGAACACATAATCAGCTGGTTTTTGTTGCAAAAATGAATCGAGTACTCCACCAAAAGAATGTGGATATGTAAAAACCAATGTGGCTTCTTTGCCAGAATCAGCATTGAAGTACACTCGCTGCGAGCCATCCAACACAAAATAGAGGTATTTCTCTACTTCTCCAGGAACAGTAATTGGCGTTTTTCGCTTTACTTCAAACAGTTGCCAAATAGCTTGAAACGCTTGCCATTCCTCGTTTGTAAATAACTCATCGGCATGTATATAGCCATTTAACTGTTCGAGATATTTTTCTAAGTGATTATCCAATTTGGAAATACATTTTGTGTGTAACAAATGTCATATTTCAAATGAATTCAAAGATCCAATTTTGGTAAAAATCAACCTCATGAGAAAACTCGCACTCACATTAAGCCTGATCACATCAGTGCTTTTTGGCTATTCGCAAACTTCGCCTTTTCATTTGCGATTGGAAGAAATCACCATCAATAACATGCCTGGAATTCAATCATATGTATCAGGAGAATCTGAATCTCTTTGGGTTTTAATGGGAGGAAGAATTGACGGGTTACACGATCATCGTCCACCGCAATCGTTTTCTCCAACCTACGCCAACGATTCCATTTATGTGGTTGATCCTGTAAACAATCAAATATGGACCTCTGGAATTACCCAGTTGAACACAGACATTCAAAACCAATTGTTGGCCACTAATATCAACTTCACCCAAATAGGTGATAGTCTGTATTTGTTGGGTGGATACGGAGTTTCGGTGATTGATGGACTGCATCACACGCATGGCGTTTTAACGGTAATTGACGTTCCACTTCTTATTCAAGCCATCCAGAATGGAAACTCAATCACCTCAGCTTTTACCTCAATTACCGATACTCGATTTAAGGTAACAGGAGGATATTTACGACATATTGGCGACACCTTTTATTTGGTGGGCGGTCAAGATTTTGACGGCCGCTACAACCCGATGGGTGGACCGAGTTACACCCAACAATATACCAGTGCTTTGCAATCATTCCAAGTGAGCTTCAGTAATGGATTACCAGTAATTCAGAACTATAATTCTGTGGTAGACACCAATAACTTACATCGCAGAGACTACAATGTACTTAACCAAATTTTTCCGGATCAAACCCACGGCTTAACAGCGTTTAGTGGTGTATTTCAAACGCAAGCAGACTTGCCTTATTTAGATATGGTAAACATCAAACCGAACGGATACGCAATTCAACCCAACTTTGAACAAAAACTAAACAATTATCACTGTGCAAGTGTGGCTCTTTACGACAGTGTAGCTAATGAATCTCACAATTTGTTTTTTGGTGGAATTGCACAATTCTATTTCAACAGTCAGGATTCATTGATGGAAGATCAAAGTGTGCCATTTGTGTCTACTATTGGTCGAGTATCTCGCTTTGCCAACGACTCGATGGCTGAGTTTAAAATGGCTACATCCATGCCTGCACTTTTGGGATCTGGAGCTGAGTTTATTCATGAACCGAATGTTCCGCAGCTAGATTACGGTATCATTGATTTGGCTTCTATTCCTTACACAGAAACATTAATCGGTTATGTTGTTGGAGGAATTGAGAGTCCACAAGCCAATGTTTTCATGACTGGTGTTCCGAGTTATGCAAGCAACCGCGTCTTTAAAGTGTACATAACCAAAGATCCGTTGAGTTCAACTTCTGATATTCCAGTAAACGCCAATCACTGGGTAAAAATTTATCCCAATCCAACCGTTGAATCGGTTACAATTGATTTTAGACTAAAAGAATCTGGAATGGTTCAGTTTACATTAATCAACAACGAAGGAAAGCCCGTAAAACAATTAAAAGCTGGTAAATACACCTTAGGCCAACATCAAGTAAAAATGGTCTTGCCTGACAGCCTACAACCCGCTTTGTATTTCATTGAGATAAAAACAGAAAGCAAGCATGAACGCTTAAAATTGATTGTTGGAGAGTAGGTTAATTCGGCATCCGAAACTGAATTACCAAAGAAGAAATAACCGTGAGTAATCCGATGGCGTAAATAGCGATTTCCACTCCGAAAAAATCAGCAATAATTCCAGATAAAATAGCTCCGATGGCGTAACCCAAATCGCGCCACAAGCGGAACACACCTATACTTTCAACTCGTTGAACGGGATTGGTAGCTCCAGCAATTGCAGATAAAAATGTGGGGTAAACCAATGCTGTTCCTAAGCCCAATACAGCCGAAAGCGAAATGAGTATTTCGTATTGATTCACGAATGGAATGGCGATGATGGCTAAGCCTTGCATCAACATGCCGTAAAAGAGCATTTTCTTTTTCGAAAAATGATCGGCCATTTTACCCGTAAACAACTGTCCAATTCCCCACACTGTTGGATAAGCAGCAGTAATAACCCCAATGTGATTGGCATCCATTTTCAAAGCAAATAGCAACATGGGAAGCAAGCCCCAAATCATGCCATCATTGAGGTTATTGATTAATCCAGCCTGA
>CAJWSQ010000159.1 GCA_913045895.1 uncultured Flavobacteriales bacterium
GGCGCCGGCGCCACGGACGGCTCTGACGGCGCGGCCTCGGGCTGCTCGGGGACGGCCAGCTCCGGCGGCGGCGGAGGAGGCGTCGGCGGCCCTCCGCCCCCCAACACTGACGTTTTGGGAGCTGCAGGGCGCAGCGGCTCGCCGTGCTGGGGCTGGACTTTATTCTGACTGCTTTGATGTTTGGAGATTTCTCGCTTCCAGTTCAATACATTTTATGGCCGCTTTTAGGTTTTGCTGTTACTCAGGTATCAGTTAACATTGGTCATGATGCTATACACGGTGCTTATTCCAACAAAAAATGGGTGAATGATTTATTATCGCACACATTCAATTTTAACGGAGCAAGTGCATATATGTGGCATAGAATGCACAACATAGCACACCATACTTATACTAATGTAGATGGTTTTGATGGAGATATTGAACCATTTCCATTGATTCGAATTTCTCCGTACGCTAAATATTTAAAGATTCACAAGTATCAGAAATACTATGCTTATTTCTTTTACTGCTTCGCAACCCTATCATGGGTATTCGGGAAAGACTACGTTAAGTTCTTTCAAAACAAAGTGGGGAACTTTGATGGCAAAGATCATCCCAAAAGAGAATACTTCTTGCTGTTTTTGTACAAAGCGATTTACTACACACTTTTTATTGTAGTGCCATTTGTGTTTATTGAACAGCCTTGGTATCACATTCTAGCTGGTTTCTTCTTGATGCACTTTGTATCAGGGTTTTTCTTAGCTAGTGTGTTTATGTTAGCACATGCTATGGAACCTGTCGAGTTTGATAAGCCAACAGAAGAAGGTGACTTAAGAGAAACGTTTTTAGCTCACCAACTGAGAACTACTGCTAACTTCTCAACTAAAAATCCTTTAGCAGCATTTATTACTGGTGGCTTAAATACTCAAATAGAACATCACTTGTTTCCAAATATCTGTAGCTGTCATTATCCAGCAATATCAGATATCGTAAAAGCTACTGCTAAAGAGTTTAATGAACCGTATTACGATTTGAATTTCTCAGATGCAATGACTTCTCATAACAAGTTCTTAGCCGATATGGGAGATCCAAAATTTGCATTAGCTGAAAAGTAGTTGACTTAATCATTAAGCCATTATTACCTCTTTATCACACGGAAGGATTAGATTATAACAATAAGGTACTATTAGTGTAACTGAATTATTATAGGCCTAGATTTGATATACTTTTTTATGGCAACGGGTATGGAAGGGCCGCTCCACGCGGAGCGGCTTTTTCTCTGTCGATTGAATTGGTTGGATTTTTTAGGGTTAAGTAAGAAAGGGAAGTCATTGACTTCCCTTTCTTGCTTTTATATACTTCGGTTCCAAATTATTTCAGGATTCTAATAGGCCTAATCTTAAGAATAAATAGGTATAAAATAGAAAGAGGCGCAACAAGCGCGCCTCTAACCCAAAAACCTAACCCTAAAACCCATTTAGCCTATGAGTGATTATATAACGCCCCAACATTGCACTTTGTTGCCGCATGTTGTACCCTAATTCTGGTATTTAACGTCTTTTAACAAGTGTTGAATTAGTCTACATTTATCAATTCTTATTGAAATACAGTGGTTTACCGATAGTAACTGTGGGAGATCACCCCAAAAAATCCAAATCAAACATTCTTTTGAGTTTTTAAAATAAACCTGATTTAGCGAGCAATATGCTACAAATCAACCTTCAGCTAATTAATCGGTTTGTAATCAAATGATTAATAAATCAGTGTTATCACATTTATATTTTCACTCAATGGTATTTTGCACTATGAATTCTCTTACTTTTGCCGCCTCAAATTAAACAGATGCAAGCATTACGTAACATTGCCATTATTGCCCACGTTGACCACGGTAAAACAACGTTGGTTGACAAAATTCTTCATCACTGTGAATTGTTTCGCGACAATCAAGAAACTGGAGAGTTGATATTGGATAACAACGATTTAGAGCGTGAGCGTGGAATTACCATCGTTTCTAAAAACGTTTCAGTTCAATATAAAGACACAAAGATTAACATCATTGATACTCCTGGTCACGCGGATTTTGGTGGTGAAGTAGAGCGTGTATTGAACATGGCTGATGGTGTTTTGCTTTTAGTTGATGCATTTGAAGGTCCGATGCCTCAAACACGTTATGTGTTAAGTAAGGCGATTGAATTAGGTAAAAAGCCAATTGTTGTTGTAAATAAAGTTGATAAAGAAAACTGTCGCCCAGATGAGGTTCACGAAATGGTTTTCGATTTGATGTTCAACCTAGAAGCAACAGAAGAGCAATTGGATTTCCCAACAGTTTATGGTTCTGCTAAAAACGGTTGGATGAGTTTAGATCATACTAAACCAACTGAAAATATTGAACCGTTGTTGGATATGGTTTTAGAGCACGTTCCAGCACCAGATGTTAGTGAAGGTACTTTACAACTTCAGGTAACTTCTATCGATTACTCAAGCTTTGTTGGTCGTATTGCAATTGGTCGTGTATCAAGAGGTACTATCCAAGCTGGTAAGCCAGTTACACTTTGTAAGCGCGATGGAAGTACAGTTAAATCTCGCGTTAAAGAATTGTTCACTTTCGATGGTTTAGGTCGTAAAAAAGTGGAGCAAGTTGAAGCGGGTGATATGTGTGCCGTAACAGGTATCGAAGGTTTTGAAATTGGTGATACAATTGCCGATTTTGAAAATCCTGAAGCAATGAAGAATATTCCAATTGACGAGCCAACAATGAGCATGTTGTTTACTGTAAACAACTCGCCATTCTTTGGTAAAGAAGGTGATTATGTTACTTCTCGTCACTTGCGTGATCGTTTGTTTAAAGAAACAGAAAAGAACTTGGCGCTTCGCATTCAAGAAACTGATTCTCCAGATTCATACTTAGTATTTGGTCGTGGTGTAATGCACTTATCAGTATTAATTGAAACCATGCGTAGAGAAGGTTACGAACTTCAAGTTGGTCAACCTCAAGTAATCATTAAAGAAATTGATGGTGCTAAACATGAGCCCGTTGAGTTATTGAGCATTGATGTACCCGAAGGTAGTTCTGGTAAAATCATTGAGGCGGTAAATCAACGTAAAGGTGAAATGACAATCATGGAGCCTAAAGGTGATTTGATGCACTTAGAATTCAATATTCCATCTCGTGGTATCATGGGATTGAGAACGTTGGTTCTGAACTTAAGTGCTGGTGAAGCTATTATGGCACACCGCTTCACAAGCTACGAACCATGGAAAGGTGATATTCCAAGACGTTTAGCAGGTACATTGATTTCTCACGAAACAGGTACAGCTATTGCTTATGCATTGAACAACCTACAAGATCGTGGTAAATTCTTTGTTGAGCCAGGTGATGAAGTTTACGAAGGAATGATCATTGGTGAGAACTCTCGCGACAATGACTTGGTCGTAAACATTATCCGTACGAAGAAATTAACCAACATGCGTTCTTCTGGTGCTGATGATAAAGTAAAATTAGCTCCACCAATCAAAATGTCATTGGAAGAGAACTTAGAATACATCCAAGGCGATGAGTTAGTAGAAATCACGCCTCAGAGTATCCGTTTGAGAAAATTACACTTGAAAGAGCACGAGCGTAAGCGTTCGAACTTATAATTCAGGTTTAACAGCAATAAAACGAGTTACGGCCGCTTCACCTTGGTGATAGCGGCCTTCGTTTAATAAGATATTTTGTTCTTCAGCCATTTCCACCTCTAAATCTTTAAAGTCTTCTTGAATTATGGTTAGTGGATAAAGCATTTCAACAGTTTTAGGTCCACCCGAATGATAATTTAATTGATCTGGTCTAAAACCTTCCAAAATCAATTTTCCACCCGGCTTTAAAACATCTATGAACTTGTGATGTAAATCTTGTCTGATTTCAGGAGGAAAGTGAGCGTAGATTAATCCGATAGCATCGTATTGCTCTTCGGGATGAAAATCAATCAAATTGGTAACTTCATAGTTGATATTCACACCAAGCTCACTAGCCAGTTCCAATGCTTTGCATTTTCCAGATTCACTCATGTCAACTGCTGTCACATCCCAACCTTTGGTTGCAGCATACACGGCATTTCGGCCTTCTCCATCGGCAGGTAATAAGAGTTTTCCTGGAGTAAGTTTGTCAATAGAATCCTTAAAAAAGGTATTTGGAGTTTTGCCATAAGCAAAGTCAATTTCAGCGTAACGGGTATCCCAAAATTCTTTCATGATCGGTTGAATTGTTTAGGTTCAAAATTGGAGTTACTCCGGGAGAATAATAGTGATCTGAGTTACATACTTCTTACAGAGAGTAGTGGATTTAACCCTAAATTAAGGATTGTTTTTAAGCTTGTGAGATTCCTATTTGATAGATAATTTTTCTTTTGCGTTATGTATGACATCATTGGCGATATTCACGGATGTGCAGCAGAGTTGAAAGCTTTGCTCAAGCAACTTGGATACGAGAAACAAGGTTCTGTTTGGAAACATCCTGAACGGAAAGCACTGTTTTTAGGGGATTTAATTAATCGTGGAAAAGGAGTTGCCAAGACGTTGTCTATTGTGAGGAACATGCATGAGGCTGGTGAGGCTGAAGTCATACTAGGAAATCATGAATTCAATTTAATTGCATGGAACACGCCCAACAAAACAGGTGGTTTTTTAAGACCTCACAACAAACACAATTTGAAACAGTTGAGAACCACATTAGCTGATTTTAGTGGAAGAGAAGAAGAACTCAATAGCTATATCAACTGGATCAAAACACTGCCGTTGTATTTCGAAAATGATGATTTCAGGGCTATTCACGCTTGTTGGGATTTCAATTACATTGAAGCTATTCGAAAAGGTGAAATGCCAAAAAACTTGAGTGATGTTGCTTTTCTAGAGCAGTCTGTGATTCCTTTTACACCTGAATTCGATTTTATTGAATGTTTATTGAAAGGGGTAGAGTATAAGCTGCCTAATAATCAACAGTTTATTGATAATGACGGTAATAGAAGAACATTTGTTCGCCTAAAATGGTGGGAAGCAGCTCATACCAATCAATTAAAAAAGTTGGCTTTTCAGTCTAATATGTTTCAGGAACACGAAATTATTCCGCAGTGGAAACACGATCAAATTCCGCAATATTCAACCAGTGAAAAGCCGCTTTTCCTGGGGCATTATTGCATGGGAAAGCAACCTGTTCACTTGCTGCAGTCTAACATGATGTGTTTGGATTATTGTGTGTACAAAACAGGTAGGTTAACAGCTTATAGAATGAATAATGAGATGTTGAATGTCAATCGTGTTGTACAACTATCTTAAACTGTAAGCCTTATTCTCTATTGCGAATTGCGCTCACATTTTTATTCATTTGATGTCTGACATAGTTTTGATAGATCCATTTTTTTATTGGACTAAGCTTCTGTTGATGTTTGGCGTAAAAAGAATCTGGAGAGTCAAACAATCCAAAATCTTGATTGATTCCTTTTTCCTGAATATACGTGTGGTTTTGATTCCAACTAACTTGTGGGTTTTTAAAGTTATCGGTGTAAGCACCATATCCACAAAATGTAGTTTTACATTCTTTAAATTTGGCTTGAAGTGCCTTTAAATAGGGCATGTCTAGAATAAGACCTTCTAAATTATACCAATTCCCATCAAGGTAAACTTCTACCCAACTGTGCAAGATATTGTTTGGCGAAAGGGTGTACCAGATTCCAGTGATTGCTCCCTTTTGAAGTGCTTTGTCTATGGTGAAACCGTGCATTCTATTTGGGATTCCAACAGCTCTCAAAAGTGCCATAAACAAGTTCGCTTTGGTATTGCATTGCCCGTAGCCATCATGAAGAACTTCTGAAGCAGAAATGGGGTCATCCATGTTGTAGCCGAAAAGAATCTCATCTCGAACAAAATTGTAAACCCGTTCTATTTTTTTGTCGTCAGGTAACGATTGCCAACCTCTTTCAGTGATGAGCGCTATTATCGCTGGTGAATTAAAATTTAAGATGGCAGTGGGCTGTAAATATTTTTTGAATTCTTGTTCCATGATTAATTGATATTGATGGAACAAAAGTGCTGGGCTAACAAAAATTAAACTTGAATAAACTGGCTAAGTTTTAGGAATTCTCGAGGCCCAAAACCAAAATTCTCTTTAAAAACTCTACTTAAATGGGCACTGTCTGAAAATCCATTTTGGTGTGCAATCTCAGTAAGTGATTGTTTCCCGAAATAAGGAAGGGCTTTAACCAACTTATTCCAGAGTTGGGCTCTTCTGTATGTAATTCCAGTTTCTTGTTTGAATAGGTGTAGAAACCGACTAGGAGATAAATGACAATGTGAAGCGATTTCATCGAGTGAAATTACTTGGTCGAAATGTTCGTCTAAATAAGCTAAAGCTAGATTGATTCGTTCATCACCTCGGTGCAATGCTGTCTCACAAAAGCAATGATTATTTAGAATGATTTTATTGATTTCTGAAATGAAATCAGCACTTTGATTCTTCGATAGAATGAGGTTTTTTATCTGATTTGTGATTTCATTTTCTATCTCTTGAATGGATTTGGTGAGCTGCTTCGTCCAAAAATGACCTACAGTTGATGCGGGATTAATCAACAACAGAAAATGGGGTGATTCAGATTTGAATTGATGAGATACGTTAGGCGCAATTAATACAGACTGTTTTGTTGTTATTGATGCATCAGGAGTATTAACAACAACCTCGCGTTCTAGAGGAATGCTTAGCTGAATAGCATAATGTTTGTGATTCTGATTGTTGTTGAATGCACCAACAAACCAGCCAAAGTCTCTGTCTATATGGGTTATGTTATTCAAGTGATAACTTTTACAAAACTGTTTATGGTAAGTAAATATAGATCATCAAATGTCGATGAAAACTATCTTATTTGATGAAGTTGAAAGCGATTGTCAAATAACGCCAAAGAAAATCATTTCTAAACTTAAGTAACTTCTACTTGTTTGAACTAACATAAAGTAACATTTCTGTAACTTGCCTGAAAATAGCTACGATGAATCGAAATAGAAATAACCTTTCGATGGGGACTAAAATTATTCGAATCCTTTTTTTCACGGTGATGGTACTGGCAATGATGTTGCTTTACGATAAACTGTTTGATATCGGTTATTTCGACTTTATCAATTTTTAAAACTACATATGAAATTAGCCAGATCGCCTAAAATAAAACTGATAGGAGCATTAATTCTAGTGCTAACGTTGGTGGGCGGTTGGTCGTATTTTATGTCTACGCTCGATACTAGAATTCGAGGTATAATTGATCAAAACTTCAACTCCAAATCCAATCAACCATACTTGATTCAATTTGAATCTATGGATGTCGAATTGATGGATGAGCATGTAAAATTGAATACAGTTTCATTCATTCCTAAACCCGAAGTAAAGGCCGAAATTGAAGAACACGACAC
>CAJWSQ010000160.1 GCA_913045895.1 uncultured Flavobacteriales bacterium
CTCCGCCCATCATGGCAGCTCCCGGATCGTGGACATCTCCGTGAACCAATTGTTTTCTAAAAAACAAGTCGTATTCGGTTGGAACAATTTGATCTAAATCGAATTTGTTTCGAGGTAAATATCCAGTTGAATACAATCCCATTGGCTGGTAAAACACAGAATCAGCAAACTGATTCAACGGAACGCCAGTTTGCTTTTCAACGATCAACTTTAAAAAGTAATACCCCAAATCGCTGTACAGGTATTCTCTCTTTTTATTGAGAGGAGTTTCAACAATTTGACGAATTATACTATCAGGATAGTTTTTAGAGATGTAAATGTTCTCTGCAACTCGGTATGGATACAATTCGGACTGGCCTAATGAAAACACATCATAACGAGGAACCCCCTTACTTAAGGCTCTGTTGTAAAAAGGAATCCAAGCTTTTAATCCAGCTTGATGCGTTAACATTTCTCGCAATTGCATATCTGCATATTCAGTACCACCAACCCATTCAGGAATATAGTCACCTAGCGTTTTGTTTACATCAATCAGTCCTTGATCATCCAATTTCATAACTGAAGCTACTGTAGACGCAACTTTGGTAATACTTGCTAGATCATAAATATCAGTCCACTTAACAGTATCATTATTTTCATAAGTGTGATGACCGAATGTTTTTTGGTAAATAACTTGATTGTTTTTAGCAACCAATATCTGACATCCAGGATAAGCCTGTTCATCTATACCAAACTGGGCAATTGAATCAATTCCTTTTAAAACCTCTGATGAGATATTAACAGCTTCGGGTTCTGTGTAATGAAATCTACCCGATTTTTCAGTTTTCAACCCGGCACCTTCAGGATATTGTTCATTAATTGAAACTGGCAATTTTGCATTAACAACTATTCCTCCAAATAATGCTTCAGCAGCATATAATTGAGCATATCTCCCTTCTTCGTAGGCCACTAAAACAGCTTTAATTCCAGGTGTATCTTTCAGTTTAGCTAAAGCATACGGATTGCCAAAATGAACAACCACAGTTGGTGCTTTTTCACTGATTTCAGTAATAAAATCGAGAGATTCTTGAGTAATTCCAAAATTGCCCTGTGGCGATAGCTTGGTATCATGTAGAGAAACAATAACAACCGATTGATCATCAATTTGATCATAAATTAATTGACGTTCAAATGAAGTTGGTTTTTTGGGCAAATACTCTCTGTTTACCCTATCATATAGCAATAAATGCTCTTGAAAATCATATCCTGTTTTACTATTCCCCAATGAAATTGAAATCAGGTGTTTTGATTCCAAATCTTGAAATGGCAAAAGCTGATCATCATTCTTAATCAACGTCATAGATGCTGCATGTGCATTTCTATTGATTAAATCGTGATATGGGTTTTGAAAAGCCTTTTTAACGTCAGCTTTATTGATTTCTAGATTTGCAGTATCTGCCAATCCTACCCAGGCTTTGGCTTTTAGGATTCGCAATACATGTTGATCTAATTCTTGTTCTGTAAGATTGCCTTTTTTGATCGCCTGTTTGATTTTAGTTACGGCAGACTTAACATCTTCTGGAAATAGAAGTACATCATTACCCGCTAACAATGCTTGTAAATCGGCATCACCAGGTTTGTAGTATTTGGTAACGCCTTTCATGTTTAACGCATCGGTAAAAACCAAACCATTAAAAGCCATCTCATTACGCAGAACACCAGTTACAATTGGCTTTGACAAAGATGAAGGCAATTCAGGAGTTGAGTCTAAAGCTGGAACATGCATGTGAGCGACCATGATTCCACTTACCCCCCAATCAATGCTTTGTTTAAATGGTAAAAACTCCAGTTTTTCTAATCGGCTTCGAGAGTGATTTACAACTGGTAAATCTTTGTGAGAATCAACATCTGTATCACCATGACCAGGAAAATGCTTTCCAACAGCAATAACGTTTACTGATTGCAATCCTTGAGCAAATGAGCGACCAAATACACCAACTCTGCCTACATCTTCTCCAAATGAACGGCTGTTGATTACAGGATTATTGGGATTGTTATTTACATCTAAAACAGGACTAAAACTCACATGAACACCTAATGCTTTTAGTTCTTCTCCGATTGCCTGACCAACTGCAAACGCATGAGCAGGATCACTTGCTGCTCCTAACATCATTTCTCTAGGATATCGGTTGGTTGAGTCTAAACGCATTGACAATCCCCATTCAGCATCCATCCCTATTAGTAATGGCACTTTTGATTTTGACTGCAAACGGTTGGTCATATTAGCTTGACGCATAGGACCACCTTGAAAGAAAATCAAACCTCCAATTCCATAGTCATTGATTAAGGTGTTGAGTTCTTGATCATGCTCCTCACCTTTGTTAGAATAAGCAGCTACCATGAATAACTGGCCTATTTTTTCATCAAGAGACATGTTTTTCATCAAGCTATCAACCCAACTGGATTCAACTTTCTGAAATGGAATTTGAACTTTATTACTGGGATCAATTCTAAAAGAACCCAATCCAACAAAAATCAATAGTAAAATCAAAATCCCCAGAAATCTCCTCATATACCCTCTGCTTTTATCTTATAGCGAATTTACAGCTATCAACAAGCTCACTGATATTGTGTTTAAATATGTTATTAACAAGAAACATGTGATAGTATTATTACGGTTTTTTCTAGTTAATATTGAACCATGAGCGGATCAATCACCAAGTTCCAACCTTATCTTCAATACTTAATTTTACTGGTGTTAATATACCTAGTTATTTTCCTTAAATTGGGTAGTTTTCATATGCGCTGGTGGGATGAATCTATGTTTGCAGTTAATACCTACGAAATGATTCAAAATGGAAACTGGTTTGCTTTATATTTTGACAACAATCCCGATCTATACAACACCAAACCACCTTTAACCAATTGGTTACAAGTTATTTTTGTTAAACTTATTGGATACAATGAAACAGCCATTAGACTACCTTCAGCTATTGCAGCAGCCTTAACTGTTCTTTTTGTTTTTGAGTTTGTAAAGAAATATTGGGGAAATGTTGAAGCTTGGTTTACTAGTTTAGTTTTGTTGACAGCCAATGGATTTATTCATTTTCATACAGCGAGAACTGGAGATTCTGATGCCTTGTTAACATTGTTTACAACCATTTCCTGTTTTGCTTTCATCCAATATACCCAAGAAGAAAACAGCAAATATTTATTAGTAACCATTGCTTTTCTATTGTTAGGATTCTTAACAAAGCTCTACGCTGCACTACTCTTCACACCAGCCTTTTTAATCATCCTCATTCAATCCAAGAAACTTAAATCCACATTAACAAGCCCTTATTTTTGGGTTGGAATTGTGAGTTTTGTATTTATTTCTTTTGGTGTATTGTATGCACGTGAAATCACTACTCCAGGTTATTTTTATGAGTTAATTTTTAAAGATGCAGGCCGTGTTTTTGTAGAGGTTGAAAACCACAAAGAGCCCTTCTTTTTTTATATTGAAAATTTGTTTGATTATCGATTTCAACTTTGGATAATCCCTGCTTTATTAGGTGCTGTTATTACGCTTTCAAAGTCCGATTCGCATAACCGAAAAGTACAGATTTCAATACTATGGATGGTTATTTCTTATTTGCTAATCATCTCAATTTCACTCACCAAATTAGAATGGTACGACATGCCCTTACTTCCGTTGTTGGCAATCTTAACGATCCCTACATTCAAATTGATTTACAGTGAGATAGGTAATCTTATCAAAACTTATAGATTAACACTTTTATTCGGATTTATTTTTCTTTTACCATTCATTGAAATGTTCAATAAATCACAAGCGAACACCATTCCTCCTGGACAAAAAACATATGAAGCCAACGAAATCTTTTTATCTAGAAAGGGACATCAATCATTCCTTCAAAATAGTTTTGTTTTGAGTAACGACTGGAAAGGTTCGTTACTGTTTTACAAATACAAACTCCATGAGCTTGGAACTGAGATAAACATCATTAATTCTACAGGTCAATTATCAGTTAATGACCGAGTGTTAGTTAGTAAGGATGAACTCAAATCTCAGCTGAAAAAATCTTTTGAACTAGAAGTTATCGATCAGCATAATGAGGCTGTATTGTATCAAATCAACTCAGTAAAACGTTGATTACTCTAAATCAAATATTTGGTATAATTCCTGTATATTGATTGGTGATTTAACCGAATGATCAATTGATAAATCTTAATTTTGATGCCGTATGATGCGATTCACACTTTTTAAATCAAGACCTGTAAAGGGATTTCAGTTTCAACCGCGCTATTACAATCCTCAAAAAGAGGAATTTGATATGCGTGTTGCTGCTATTAAAGCAGAGGTTGATCGTGAAAAAGGAATTGAATCAGAATCATCGTACAACAAAGAAGCCGTTAGAGGTAGAATTCGAAGCGAGTGGAATGCGGTTTCTGAAAGAAGCGCTTCCAACAAAGCGTCCAATATCCGAGTGTTTGTTATTATCGGGATTTTGACTTTTGCTTTTTACCTCTACTTATATACAGATACTCTAGACTTTATTTTTTAAAGGAATATGCCTGACATTATTCAGCTATTACCTGATTCAATTGCCAACCAAATTGCGGCCGGTGAGGTTATTCAACGCCCTGCATCTGTTGTAAAAGAACTTTTGGAAAACGCTATTGATGCTGGTGCTGACGAAGTAAACTTAATCATTAAAGATGCTGGTAAAACGCTCATCCAAATTATCGACAACGGTAAAGGAATGAGTGAAACCGATGTGCGTATGTCTATTGAGAGACATGCCACCTCTAAAATTGCTTCAGCTTCTGATTTGTTTGAATTGAAAACCATGGGATTCCGCGGTGAAGCTTTAGCTTCTATCGCATCAATTGCCCATTTGGATATTCGTACAAAACAAACTGATGGTGAGTTAGGTACCTTACTTCAAATTGAAGGCTCGGATGTTGTCAATCAAGAAGCTGTTACTTGTAAAAAAGGAACTTCAATGTCGGTTAAGAACTTGTTTTACAATGTTCCGGCTCGTAGAAAATTCTTGAAAAGCGATAACGTTGAAATGCGTCATATCATTGATGAATTTGAACGTGTTGCCATACCTAATCCACACATTAAGCTCACCTTTCACCACAATAACAATGAGATTTTTCACCTCGAAAAAGGATCTTTCCGTCAACGCATTGTTCAGGTTTTTGGCAAGCGATATAACGAGAAGTTAGTTCCTATTGAAGAGGAAACTGATATCGTTAAAATCTCTGGTTTTATTGGTAAGCCAGAAACAGCTAAGAAAACACGTGGCGAGCAATTCTTTTTTGTGAATCACCGATTTATCAAGAGTGCTTATTTGAATCATGCCATTCAAGAGGCTTTAGAAGATTTGATTCCAAGAGATGTTTATCCGAGTTATTTCTTGATGTTGGATGTCAATCCAAGTTTTATTGATGTAAACATCCACCCTACTAAAACAGAAATCAAATTTGAAGACGAAAGAGCAATTTACGCGATTTTAAGATCATCTGTTCGTCAAGGAATTGGAAAGAACAACGTTGCTCCTTCACTCGATTTTGAACAGGAAACCAGCTTTAATGTGCCTTTGCATCCAACTGGGCCTATTCAAATGCCAGAGATTAAAGTCAATCCGAATTACAATCCATTTGATTCAGATAATAACTCACATAAACCTGCTAATTCTGGATACTCCAAACCACAATTAACTCCGCAACAGCAACATAATCGTGATAATTGGGAAAAACTTTACCAGGTAAATCCTGAAATGGCTGATTCTGTAAAACAGGTTTTCAACCCTGATAGTGACGAAGAGCAGCAATCCAATCATTTGATAATTCCAGACCACAATCAACAAGAACAACCAGGCAGTAAATCAAAAGCATTTCAAGTTCATGCTAAGTACATCATTGCTCACATCAAATCTGGTTTGGTGATGATTCATCAGAGTAGAGCTCATGAGCGCATTCTGTATGAAAGGTATTTAATAGCAATTGATGAGCAAAAGGGGTATTCTCAGCAACAATTATTTCCACAAACCGTACAACTACAGGCTGGAGATGCAGAGTTAGTGAAGAGTATCTCAACCGATTTGCAAGCTGCTGGAGTTGATATTCGTGAATTTGGAGCCCAAACATTCGTTATTCAAGGGTTACCAGATTACGCTACCAATCAAGATCCGCAAACTTTTATTGATGGAATTGTTGAGCACTACAAAAACAACTTGCAAGAATTGAGGTTAGAAAAGAGAGAAGCTCTTGCCCGATCTTTAGCTAAACGAAGTGCAATTAAAACAGGTAAAGTATTGATGCCAGAAGAAATGGAAAATCTGATTGATGAATTGTTTGCGTGTAAAAACCCATACACCACACCATCAGGCAGAACCATAATTAATACTTTTACAATTGATCAACTAGACAATATTTTTGACAAATGAGTCAATACCGAATGAATGGCTTCCAAATGATGCCGCCAGTAGTTAAAAACCTATTAATCATTAATGTTTTAATGTACTTAGCTACTGTTGTTCTAGGCAGTCGCTTTAACATTGATTTAAACGGGCTTTTAGGATTACACTGGGTTGGAAGCGAGAAGTTTGAAATATACCAATTGGTTACCTACATGTTTATGCATGGTAGTTTCAACCACATCTTATTCAACATGTTTGCCATGTGGATGTTTGGTTCGGCTATAGAAAATTATTGGGGAGCTAAGAAGTTCTTAATTTACTACTTAATTACTGGTTTTGGTGCAGCATTTTGCCATTATACCGTGCTCTATTTTGTAGATATCAGTCCAGCTTTAGCTTTGATGGATCAATTCTTAATGAATCCGTCTCAAGAAACGTTAAATGCACTATTTGCTCAAATTCCACAGGTACAGTCCATGTTACATCAATATGCATCAAACCCTACCATGAATGATGCACGTGAATTTGTGAATGAGTTCAGAACCTATTACCTGAACGCTCCCAATGTTGTTGGTGCATCTGGTTCTGTTTTTGGCTTGTTACTTGCCTTTGGAATGTTATTTCCAAACCAGCGTATCTTCTTTATTTTCTTGCCAGTTCCTATTAAAGCTAAATACTTTGTAATGATTTATGGAGCACTCGAGCTTTATTCTGGTCTAAGTAATAATCCAGCTGACAATGTTGCCCATTTCGCTCATTTAGGAGGCATGATATTTGGATATTTTCTTCTTAAGTATTGGCAAAAAAACAACACTCAATTCTACTAATGAATAATATATTAGCAAGTCTAAAGAACGAATACAATAGGGGATCAGTTGTAAACAAA
>CAJWSQ010000161.1 GCA_913045895.1 uncultured Flavobacteriales bacterium
TGGACAAATAGTTGAACAGCCTGTTTTCACTGAGTCTGGCAAAGAATATCAAGCCGGTTCCATGACTTACAACATGGAAAGTAAAAAAGGAAGAATTAAAGAAGCATTTACACAAGAAGGAGAAGGATATATTCACGGTGAGACCATTAAAAGACATTCTGAGGATGTATTCTTCATCAAAAATGGGAAATACACTACCTGTAATCTAGATCATCCGCATTACTACATTAAAGCAGGTAAACTCAAAATCATCAACAACAATAAGATTGTAACCGGTCCAGCCAATATGTGGATTAGTGATGTACCTACTCCATTGGCTGTTCCATTTGGATTTTTCCCGAATAAAAATGAACGTCAATCTGGTATTATTATCCCTGCATATGGTAGCTCTGCCGATAAAGGTTTTAACCTTAGAAACGGAGGATACTATTTTGGATTCAGTGATAATTTTGACGCAGCTTTAACAGGAGACATTTACACCAATTTAAGTTGGAGTACTTACTTGAGAAGTTCATACAAGAAGAGATACAAGCACAACGGAAACCTTGCTTTTGAATATACCAACAGTAAATCTGGAGATCCAGAAACGCCAGATTTTACTCAAACCACTTCTTTTTTCGTTAGATGGAAACATGCCCAAGATCCTAAAGCCAGACCTTACAGTTCTTTCAACGCAAGTGTGAATGCAGGTAATACCAACAACTTTAGGAACAACTTTAATACCTCCGCAACCGATTATTTATCTAACACCTTTAAATCGAACATTAGTTATACCAAACGATTTGCTAACTCACCGTTTACCTTAACAGCAAACGCCAGCCACTCTCAAAACAGTTTAGATTCTTCAATAACCGTAACTGCACCTCATTTAACAATGACTATGAGCAGAATCTATCCGTTCAAAAAAAACATCCCTACAGCTAACAGAGGGTTTGCCGCTTCATTGGCTAAGAACTTTGGTTTCTCATTAACTTCCAATTTCCAGAACACCGTAACCACAAATCAAGAAGACTTCTTCAATCCGAGTACGCTAAATAAAATGCGAAACGGATTTCAACATTCTATACCTTTCTCAAGTTCTGCTAAGATTGGTTTTATCAATGTTAGTCCTAGAATTACACTTAATGAAACTTGGTATTTTAGCTCAACAAGGGAGACTTATGATTCTGAAGCTGGAGAAGCGGTACTTTCGGATACTGTTGCTGGTTTTGAAAGGTATAGCCAAGTAACGGGTGGGGTTGAATTATCTACCAAGATATACGGGATGTATACCTTAAAAAAGACTCGTGTTAAGGCTGTTAGACATACATTTACACCAAACGTTTCATTTAACTACACTCCTGATAATAGTAGATATACTCCTGAGTTGTTTGGTACAGTTCAAATAGATTCAACAGGAGCAACGGAAGAGTATGGTTATTTAGATAATCAAATATGGGGGGGGCCAGGAAGCTACCGTCAAGCTATTGTTCGTTTCAATTTCCAGAATACTTTGGAAATGAAATATCAGCCAAAGTCAGACACAGCTGAAACATTAAAAAAAGCTACTTTACTAGACGCTTTCAACTTTTCTACACAGTACGACATCTTTAGAGATTCATTAAACTGGTCGCCTGTAAGTATTGATGCCAGAACCAACATTGGTAAGTTCTTATCCATTAGAGCCGGAGCAACATTAGATCCATACGCCATTAATGAAAATGGAAGAAGAATAAACACCGCTCAATATGAGATAGATGGTAATTTATTTAGGTTAACTCAGGTTACTTCTTCATTAACCTTGAATTTACAGAGTAAAGACAAAAAAGAAACTTCTGAAAAACGCGATGAGCAGCTTTCTGATGCTGATAAAAGTGAGTTAGAAAATGTCAGTGAAAACCCTGATGCTTACGTAGATTTTAGAATTCCGTGGAGTATAAACCTTACCTACTCTATCACATATAACAGAAACGGACTTGAGGAAGATGTGATCAACTCTCTAAATTTTAGTGGAGATGTTAATGTAACAGACAACTGGAAAGTTGGTTACCGATCTGGTTTAGATTTTGAAACTGGTCAACTTACCTACACTTCAATTGACATCTACAGAGACTTACATTGCTGGCAAATCAGATTTAATGCCATTCCGTTTGGTGTTAGACAACAGTACACATTTGATATACACGTTAAAGCATCTGTTTTACAAGACCTTAAACTACAACGTAAACGTAACTGGTTCGATTACCAATAAAACACTGTACTCACCTGTTTAGGTTATCGCATTTTATTGAATCTTTATGTTTTTAATATCCGTGTAACATTACTTCACATTTGGTTTATTTCGTTCACTGTTTTTAAACAATTTTGAACCATCAATCATTCATTACCTTAATATTGGTAAACAGCTAAGGCATGGAACACAATCATGAACATCACCACAATTCAGATCACGATCACTCACACGCTGGTATGCATGTTCATGGGCTTAGTAAAAACCTTTGGGTAGCATTTTTTCTCAATTTCTCATTCACGATCATTGAATTCATTGGTGGTTTTTACACCAACAGTATGGCTATTCTTTCTGATGCCATTCATGATTTAGGAGATACCGCTGCAATTGGTTCAGCTTTATTTTTAGAAAAGATGTCGTTAAAATCTAGCGACAATAGATATTCATACGGTTACAGACGACTTTCTCCACTATCAGCTTTCATTACAACATCAATTCTTATTTCTGGTTCTATCGTTATAATTGTTGAGGCAATACCTAGAATTCTAGAACCTCAAGAAGTTGAGAGCGAAGGAATGATTTACTTGGCTATTGTAGGAGTTATCGTAAATGGAATTGCTGTTTTAAAACTCAAAAACGACAGTCATGCGGTAAATGTAAGAGCTGTAATGTTGCACTTGCTTGAAGACGTTTTAGGTTGGATTGCTGTTTTACTTGGCGCATTAGCTATCCACTTTTTCGGTTGGTATTTTTTAGATGGTTATTTATCTCTTGCCATTGCAGGTTTCATCTTATTTAATGCCTTTAAAAACCTGAAAGATTTAAGTCGAATTTTTCTTCAAGGAGTTCCTCAGAGCTGTAATATCAAAGACATTGAAACTACACTTTTGAAAATTGATGGTGTTGAAGGCTGGCATGATTTACACCTGTGGACATTAGACGGTCAAAACCATGTGCTTACCGTTCATTTGATACTTGCCGAAATGGATGCGAAGCTTCAAAGTGCAGTTAAAGAAACAGCCAAACGCAAATTGCATGCATTGAATATTTCGCATGCAACCATTGAAATTGAAAGCAAATCACAACCCTGTAAATTAAAAGGGTAACACTTTAACTCATGCTAACTTTCATTTTCATACTATTGAAAAATGAATGGTCTTCCAGCAGATTTTATTGCATTAATGCAGCAACAATGGGCTAATCAAGCCGATTCGTTGTTTAAAGGATTAGAAAAAGATAGCACTCCCGTTTCTATTCGAGTGAATCCCAAAAAACTGAATGCTGCTGTTAATCTACCACAAATCCCGTGGACTAAAAACGGATATTATTTAGCTGAAAGACCTTCATTCATTCACGATCCCGCATGGCATGCAGGCGCTTACTATGTTCAGGAAGCTTCTTCCATGCTTTTAGAAAAAGCGCTTGAAAAGATAGACACCTCCACTCCTATCAAAGCGTTAGATTTATGTGGTGCACCTGGAGGAAAAACATCGCATTTAGCACAAATTCTGAACGATGAGAGCTTGATTGTAAGTAATGAGGTTATTCATTCCAGAGCTTCTATTTTAAAACAAAACGTCATTCAATGGGGATCACCAAATGTTTGGGTTACCAACAACGATCCGAAAGACTTTTCAGCATTAAATTCCTTTTTCGATTTAATTGTAATTGATGCTCCCTGCTCTGGAGAAGGCATGTTTAGAAAAGATGAAGCTGCCAGAAACGAATGGAGCTTAGACAATGTTAAACTTTGTGCATCAAGGCAAAAAAGAATCATCGATGATGTTTGGGATTCACTTAAACCGGGCGGACACATAGTTTATAGTACTTGCACTTTCAATCATTTTGAAAATGAAGAAAATCTAAAGTGGCTCAGTGAAACCAAAGACATTCAATGGCAAACTATTGAGCTCGATATAAGCTGGAATATTCACGCTTATGAAGAAAATGGAATATTTGGTTACCACTGTTTTCCTGGTAGTGTTGAAGGCGAAGGTTTCTTTATAGCTGTTGGTCAAAAGCTATCTGGTGAAGAAGTTCGAATTGAAAAGCCGTATCAATCTAAAAAAGCTAGAAAACCCCAAACGTTAGATGCCTCTCACTGGAGTGATTTGATCTACAATCCAGAAAATTATGTTGTAGAATCGTTAGCAGAAGGACAAGAAAAAGCCATACAAAAAGAATGGTTAAACGATTTAAAGCTGCTTTCTAAGCATCTAAAAGTCATCTACTCTGGAGTTTATTTAGGTGAAATGAAAAAGAAGAACTTGATTCCGAGTCATGATTTGGCTATGAGCACTATTCTAAATCAATCGAATACACACATTTTAGACCTCGATTTAGAAACTTCTCTTCAATATTTACGCAAGGATACTTTCTTTGAACCCAGCGAACATAAGGGAGTTCAACTTGTTCATTTTCAAAACCAATCTTTAGGCTGGGTTAAGCATTTAGGCAACCGAATCAACAGTCTTTTACCAAGCTATAAAAGAGTCATTAAACAACCTGATATTCATAACTTATGGACTTTGTTGAATGAGCTCAATTAAACTTTGCCGTAATTTGATTAGATATTCTACCAATATGAAAAAAGTCCTCTTTTTACTTTTCACAATTGCACTCACGTCATGCGGGCTAACCGTTAGCAATGATGAAGCTTCAGTTAAACAGAAAGAATTTTATAAGTCTTATGAAAACTGTGAGCCGTCAGCAAATAACTGCACATACGCTCAAGTTTCTTACCCTTATTTTGAAGGTGAAAATGCCGAATCGTTAAATGCTTTTGTTTACAGAAAATGCATTGAAGCATTGGGTATGTTTAACGAAACCAGCTACAATTCATTGGATGAGGCAGCTGATGCTTTTATTCAGGAGTACGCAGTATTTGTACAAGATTATCCTGAAAATGAGCAGAGCTGGACTTTAGAGTTTGAAGTCAAATCATTGAATGATAACCCTGACTTTGTTACACTTGAGCAAAATTTTGCTGGCTATACTGGTGGAGCGCATGGTAACTCTACCCTATTTTATACAACCTTTGAAAAAGAAACAGCTAAACAAGTAACTCTTGACGGATTCTTTAAAAGCGGATACGAAAACGAGTTATCTGAAATCATCACCAACCAATACAAATTAGATAACGGTTTAACCCCTGCAGATCAACTCACAAGTAAAACCGATCTTTTTGTAGATGAAATTGAGCCAACTGAGAATTTTCACATTCTACCAAATACTATCTCATTCATTTACAACGCATACGATATCGCTCCATACACCAACGGTCTAATCCAAATTGAAGTACCTACAAATGGATTAAAACATTTGATTAAAAATCAAGAACAGGTATAATATATTTTGATTATTTTTCTGACATAGAATCGCGCTATGAGAATTTTAATTGTTGATGATGATGATATCGCAAGATTGATCATTGGTCAGAACATTAAACTAACCCAAGAACTAAAGGCAACCGTTTTAGAAGCTGAAAATGGTGAAGTTGGCATTGAAAAAATTGCAGATGAAAAACCCGATGCCATCTTCTTAGACTTAAACATGCCTGTAATGAATGGATTTGAGGTTCTTGAAATTCTCAACTCTAAAGCCAATACTATTCCTGTATACGTTGTTACTTCATCTAATTTAGAAGACGATCAGGAAAAGTGTAATCAATACAAATTCATCAAAGGCTACTTTCAAAAGCCTTTTACACAAGTACATATACAACAATTTATAAACTCTATTAATTTGTAGTAATCAGGGAGTCTGCTTCACCTACAAATTCTTCAGCCTTAAGCTTATCGAGTTCTTTTTCTAGCGAGTAATTCTTCAATTGCAATCGGTGGCCTCTTTGGGCTTGCTTCAAAACCTCTTGGTTTAAAACTTCAATAACCTGGTTTTGTTGATACGAGAAGTACCCAAAAAAAAGAGTTACCAGTATTAAAAATACCAGTAACACATTTCTTTTGTCGTTTAACCAAATCATTTAGATTCAGCTTCATCTAAAGCTTTATACAAAGCTCCTAACTCTTGGTCTAATTGATCTCCTACAGATTTGTAATAAACCGAATTAGCCATTTCGCTGTTTGGAGTATTTACAGATGCAATTAAGCTATCGAATAACTGAATAGCGTCTTCAATTAGTTTATCTATAATTTTAGCTTGTTCAGGAGTTGCTGAACTCATTTTTTCATAGCAATCATCTATAAAAAGTGCTAAAGAATTATTGATTGATTTTTTTAAACTTCTAATACTAGCCATGTGTTCCTACATTTGCACCAAAGTTATAAAAACAGCAATTTCTGTGGACAATAAGTCATACCATCCTGATATTTACGGTGAAGCCCTTTGGGATTTCATTCAAGACCATGAACCTCAAGATATTATCGTGCATTGCGATGTAACCGAAGACGACATTTACCCAACTGAAGTCTTCTTTAGAAATGAATCTGCCTTCCCAGAAATTGAGCGTTACGCGATGAAATTGGCAAAAGGCAAGATTTTAGACGTTGGCGCTGGGTCTGGAATTCACTCGCAATATTTAACTGGATTGGGGTTGGATGTTCATCCAATCGACATCTCTCCGAAGGCCGTAAAAGTGATGAAAGACATGGGCTTAGAAAATGCTCGTGAACTTGATTTTTTTGCGATGAATCGTGAGAAATACGATACCATTATCATGCTGATGAATGGCTTTGGTATTATGGGAACGTTAGATCGTGTTCCTGAGTTTTTTACACAAGCCAAGAACTTGCTTTATCCGGGCGGGCAAATTCTTTGCGATTCATCAGATTTGATTTATTTATACGAACAAGAAGATGGTTCTATCCTACTCGATTTGTCAAAAGGATATTACGGTGAGGTTGAATATCAGATGGAATATAAAAACACCTTGGGTGAGCCTTTTAAATGGCTTTTCATTGATTTTGAAACGTTA
>CAJWSQ010000162.1 GCA_913045895.1 uncultured Flavobacteriales bacterium
TTAGAAACTCCAATTTTCAACTTCACTCCTAGCGGAAGAGAGTTTTCTCAATTGGATTACTACCAATCGAGCTATCAACCATTTATTCTAAGAGTAAGGTTGCTTTTCTTCCGATTAGGAAATGATAAATGTCCACCTGTAGGAAACCCAGATTTGCCAGCCAGTTTCGAAAACGGATACGGAGATTAAGCCCTCACAAAAGGATTCGATTTCTTTTCTTTTCCAATGGTTGTTTCTGGTCCATGTCCAGAGTAAACAGTGTAATTATCTGGAAGCTTATACATCTTTTCCTGAATACTTTTTTCAAGAGTTGCATAATCACCTCCGGGTAAATCAGTACGACCTATACTTCCATTGAAAAGTACATCACCTCCAATTACAAATTCATCTGAATCAGAAACTAATGCAATGTGTCCAGGGCAATGACCAGGAACAAAAAGAACGCGAAGAGAAGAGTTCCCAAACGTAATTTCATCGCCCTCTTCGTAAGTAACAGTCATTTCAGGCGAAGGCTTATACCCTTTAAATCCATACATGCTGGCGCTCGTCTCAACCATTTCAAGAGCTACTTTTCCTTCTGCATGACTTTCAACAGCTAAACCAAACTTTTGAGCCACAAATTGATTTCCCAAAACATGATCAATATGGAAATGCGTATTCACCAATCGAACAGGATTGATGTTATACTGTTCAATAATTCTCAGCAGTGTTTGCTCTTCTTCAGCATCGTAACAACCCGGATCAATAATTATTGCTTCGTTCGTTTCATCTGCTAAGATGTACATGTTCTCCTGAAACGGATTAAAAGTTAATTTATATACCTTAATCATGGAATTTACGTTAATTCATTGATGAAATTCAACCACTCACTTAAGAATCCTTTTTCAAGAACAATTAATTGGTATTTTTGGATTTCTTCAATGTTGAACTTGGAACGCAAAACTAACAGATACTTCCGCTTATTGTTGGCATTTCTGGGATTGATTGTAACTACATTCATTTCTGTAGATGGCTATTCTCAATTTTATCGTGGGTCATATCAAGAATTCGGAAAAAATCGCATGCAGTATGAACCAAGAGATTGGATGCATATGGATTTTGAAAAATTCAACTTGTACTACTATGGAACAGGTAAAAATTTAGCAATCTATTCTGCCGAAAGCACACAAAAGAATTTGAAAGAACTCGAAAAGTTCTTCGACTACAGATTGCAGGGCAAAATATACATCATGGTATTCAACAATTTAGAAGAACACCGCGAGAGCAACATTGGAATTGAAGATGAAGACAACCAAAACATTGGTGGTCAAATTCACATTAGAGGCAATAAGCTTTTTGTCTATTTCGAAGGAGATCACGATAAGCTCGACAAACAAATTCGCGAAGGACTTTCTGAAATCCTGTTTTTTCAAATGGGATATGGCGATAACTGGAAAGAAATCATCAAGAATTCAGCTCTATTAACCATTCCAGATTGGTATAGAGATGGTGCCATAAGATATGCTGCAGAAAACTGGAGCGTTGAAACCGACAACTACGTACGTGATGCAATTATTGCTGATAGATTTAAAAAATTCAATCACCTAACTGGCGACCAAGCAGCGTATCTGGGGCATGCACTTTGGAATTATATCGGTCAGATTTATGGTCAGGATGTCATTCCAAATATCATCTACATGGCTCGCGTTTCAAGAAGTGTTGAAAGTGGCTTTTTATACGTTCTAGGAGTTCCGTTAGATCAGCTAATCTCCAATGCTCGTGAATACTACAAGTCCATGTATGTTGCCGAAGAAAAGTTCAGAAACATACCTGAAGACAACCAGGTAAAAGTTAGAACTCGAAAAACAAGAACTTACGACAACTTCTCAATTGATCCTGAAGGAAAATACGCTGTGTTTACGAGTGATGAATTCAGTCAGAAAAAAGTATTCCTTTACGATGTTGCCAAAGAGAAAAAGAAACGAATTAAGAAACTTGGTCACAAACTCGATTGGATTCCAGATGAGAATTATCCAATTGTTGCTTGGCATCCGAATGGTGAAATATTGGGCTTAGTGTATGAAAAAAGAGGTGAAATCTACCTCGACATGTACAATACCAAAGAAAAGAAATGGGACAAGCGTAAGTTCAGAAACTTAGAACGAGTTTTAGGAGTTAGTTTTTCTGATAATGGAAAAGAATTAGCAGTTTCAGCCATTAAAAATGGACAAGTAGATCTATTCAGTTACAAACTGATGACTAACTCTATTCAACAACTAACCTTTGATATTTACGATGATTTAGATCCTCAATTTTTACCGGGCGGAAATGAAATCATCTTCACCTCCAACAGACCAAACGACACATTATCAAGAGCCAACTCAGTTGATGATTTGAGTTATATCAAAGAAAACCAAGATGTTTATGTCTTTGATTACGAAAACAAATCAGACATCTTATTCCGAATAACCAATACACCTGACATCAGTGAAAGCAAACCATACGGATATACGGATGGACGATATTCTTACCTCAGCCCTGAAAATGGAATCATAAATAGATACGTAGCTTACAGAGACAGTGCAATTAGTCAAATCGATACAACTGTTCACTACAGGTATTTCGCTACTTCATTTCCTGTAACTGACTACAAAAGAAATATCCTTTCTCATCAAGTAAATGTTGCATCAGGTAAGGTTACTGATCTATTGTTTTACCAAAAAAAATACAGATTCTATATTTCTGATATTTCTGAATTTGAACCGCTTTCAACTATTCAAGATAATGAAGATAGCGAACCCACAATTCAAACGTCATCAAGTGAAGCAGAATCAAATGACGGAATTCTAGTTAATGATCTAACCGTCATTGTAAATGAGGATATAGAACAGCCAGAGGGATATATTGATATCAACAACTACAAGTTTTATACTGAAGTCGTTGACAATAAGAAAATTAAGCAAACATCATCTTCTAAAGAAAATAAGTCCCCGATTGAGTCATCAGACAAAATCACACTACAACTAACAACATCAGACATTGATTCATTAAACGCGAATAATAAGAAAGAATCTAGGCTTCCTATTCAACAAACATATCGACCGGCTTTTCAAGCCAATAGCCTAACCACTCAAGTAGATTGGAACTTTGCGAACTCACTATACCAAAGATTCAATGGCGGACCATTTGTAAACCCTGGATTAGGTATTGTGGCCAAAACAGGTGTAGTTGACTTGATGGAAGATTACACTTTTGAAGGTGGAATGCGATATTCAGTTGATGGTGACAATACAGAGTATTTTTTCAGCTTTACAACTAGAAAAAAATTAATCGATAAAAAGCTGACATTCCAGCGTTTGTCTCAACGCCAAGACGCTTCAGTTAACTTGATTAAAAACATCGTTCAAAAAGTCAGTCTTCAGCTTAAATATCCTTTTTCAGAAGTTGCAGCATTAAGAGGAACATTCAGTGTTAGACAAGACGAGCGCGTTACGTTGAATGTAAATGACGCGGCTTTAGAAGTCCCAAATGTGATGTCGTACATGACAGGAGCTAAACTCGAATTCATCTTCGACAATACACGCAACACAGGACTGAATTTATACAACGGTACACGATATAAAATCTTTGCAGAATACTATCAAGAATTAAACGAAGCTAATTCAGACTTTGTGGTTTTGGGGCTTGATTATAGAACATATATTAAAATCCACAGAGATATCATTTGGGCAAATAGATTTAGTGCCAGCACATCATTGGGAAGTCGAAAGCTAGTCTACTACATGGGCTCTGTTGACGATTGGATTGTTTTGAACGGTGAACAATTCGACTACTCACAAAACATTGATAATAACCAAGGTTATTATTTTCAAACGATAGCTACACCAGTGCGTGGATTTATTCAGAACGTTAGAAATGGAAACAGTTTTGCGTTATTTAATTCTGAAATTCGTTGGCCAATTTTCAAGTATTTTTCTCAAAGACCACTCAAAAGTGATTTCTTCAAAAACTTCCAAGTGGTTGGATTTACAGATGTTGGAACAGCTTGGACTGGCTTAAATCCGTATAGTGAAGACAATTCATTTAACACGCGTGTTGTTACTTCTGGTGGAGCAAATTTAATTGTAAGACTTGAAAATCATAAAGACCCAATCATCAGCTCTTATGGTTTTGGATTCCGATCTAAACTACTAGGGTATTTCGTTCGCTTTGATTACGCTTGGGGATTAGAAGATGGTATCTTCCAAGAACCAATCGGACATCTCACTCTAGCTCTTGATTTCTAGAATGAATAAAATGGTTGAAGTTCTAATACTTTTAGCGATCGGAATTGCCGCTGGAACATTAAGTGGCATGTTTGGAGTTGGTGGCGGAGTCATTATTGTTCCTGCACTTATCTTCTTTTTGGGGATGTCTCAACATCAAGCTCAAGGTACAAGCCTAGGATTAATGCTGCTACCTATCGGAATTCTAGCTGCTTGGAACTACTATAAAACTGGAAACCTAGACATTAAAGCCGGCCTTTTAGTTGCTGCTGGATTTGTAGTTGGAGGTTATCTCGGTTCAAAGCTTTCACTTAGCATCAATGAATTAACTTTGAAACGAATTTTCGGAGTGCTAATGCTAGTCATAGCTCTTCGAATTATATTCTTTTCGAAGTGAAAAACATCAAAGAGACTGTTCAAAATTTAGCAACTCAGGTATTAGATGAAGTGATCTCACATCGCAGACATTTTCATCAAAACCCAGAGCTTTCATTTGAAGAATTTGAAACTTCAAAATACATTCAAAACTGGCTGACTGAAAATGGCATTTCATTTAAGTCTGGCTTTGTAAAAACGGGAATTGTAGCAGAAATCAAAGGTAATCTACCAAGCGATAAAGTGTTGGCACTTCGTACTGATATGGATGCACTTCCAATTCACGAAACCAATGATTTTGATTTCAAATCAAAAAATGATGGCGTTATGCATGCCTGTGGACACGATGTGCATTCTGCCAGTATAATGGGAACTATCTTAATTCTAAATCAGCTTAAAGATCATTTCGGAGGAACAATCAAATTTATATTTCAACCTGGTGAAGAGAAATTGCCAGGTGGCGCCAAGTTGATGATTGAAGAAGGAGCATTAGACAATCCAACTCCAAATGGCATTTTAGGTCAACACGTTTATCCAGATCTACCAGCCGGAAAAGTGGGATTTAGAAGTGGAATGTATATGGCTTCAGCCGATGAAATATATATCACCGTTACCGGAAAAGGTGGACATGCTGCTCTTCCAGAAAGATTGGTAGATCCTATTCTCATTTCATCGCATTTGGTGGTTGCTCTACAGCAAATTGTAAGCAGAAGAAACAACCCAAAAACACCATCAGTAGTTAGTATTGGACATATTGAAGGCATTGGTGCAACCAACGTAATCCCCAATCAAGTTCATTTAAAAGGAACCTTTAGAACTTTTGATGAAGATTGGCGTTTTGAAGCACATAAACTGATGAAAAATCTAGCCAAAGGCTTGGTTGAAGGCATGGGTGGTGAAGTTGACTTCGACATCCATGTTGGATATCCATCAGTTTACAATAACCCGGAGTTAAGTGATAGAAATCAACAACATGCTATTGACTTTCTGGGAAAAGACAATGTGGTTGATTTAGATTTAAGAATGACCGCTGAAGATTTCAGTTGGTATTCTCAAAAATTCCCCGGATGTTTTTACCGATTAGGCACAGCTCCTCAATCAGGTGAATATTTCGGACTCCACACACCAAATTTTAATGTTGATGAAGCAGCTCTTGAAACCGGAATTGGGTTGATGAGTTACTTAGCTATACAAGAATTAAATAACGAGTTATGAAATTAAAATTAGCAGTTATTGCTCTTTCGTTTTTAGCCATTTCTTGTGGCCCTAACGAGCAAGAACAAAAGAGAATTGAAAAAGGTGAATCTGTAATGGCAGTTCACGATGATGTGATGCCTCAAATGGGTGTTTTAACTAAAAAAAGATCTGAAATTAAAGATGCTATTCAGCAATTGAAAGCTGATACAACACAACCTTTTGACTCTGCTTGGGAAGAAAAAGCTGTTGAAGTTATGGTTAAACTTCAGAAAGCTAATGATGATATGATGGACTGGATGCATGAATATCGTTATCCAGATGACAAAGTATCTTTTGATGATGCAATGACTTACATGGAAGAGCAACATCAAGCTATTAGTGATGTTCGCGATCAAACGGAGCAAGCGATTAAAGATGCCGATGAAATTTTAAAACAAGCAGCCGAAAAAGCTCATAATCATGAAAATGAATAAAGCCGTATTTGGTTTAGCTTCTGGATTATTTCTTCTTACATCATGTATGAAAGGACCTGAGAAAAAGGAATCTCTGCCTGTTTTAGGTGCTGAAGAAATCATCAATGAAAACAACGAAGTTGATACCATTTACAGAAAGATTGATCACTTTAAGTTTATTGATCAAGACAGCAATTGGGTAGACGCATCTACGTTTTCAAACAACGTTTATGTTGTAGACTTCTTCTTTACTTCATGCCCATCAATTTGTCCGAAAATGACAAAGCAAATGGCTCGTGTTTATGAAGAGTTTGAAGACAATTCAAATGTGATGTTTTTAAGTCACTCTATCGACCCTAGACACGATGATGTTCATCGCTTAAAAGCTTATGCAGATAAATTAGGGGTGAGTTCTGATAAATGGCATTTTGTTCGTGGTGAACAAGACGTAATTTATGAAATTGCTGAAGATTACATGGTGAGTGCTGCTGAAGACGAATCTGCTCCTGGTGGCTACATTCACAGTGGAGCATTTGTTTTGATGGATGGACAGCACCGCATTAGAGGTTATTACGATGGTGTTTTACCAGAAGATGTAGATCAATTGATGCAAGACATCAACGTTTTGTTAAAAGAAGAAAATTGAAAACTCGATTATTAATCATTGGTGGAATTGGTTTCTTAATTGTGTTTGTACTGATGATCAGGTCATGTTCATCGCCAAGCAACAAAGGAGAAATTGTATATAAGGAAAACTGCTCTAGTTGTCATGGAGATAATGGTGAAGGATTTGCCATGTTCCCTCCACTTCAGAATGCTGATTACTTGCTTAATCATTCAGATAA
>CAJWSQ010000163.1 GCA_913045895.1 uncultured Flavobacteriales bacterium
CTTTGATTCCCTCCACGCATTCATCCGCAGCATTGTTGGCGTTAACTCCTGACTCCACTTTACCCAGACAGCAATCATGACATTTGTTATGACATTTATCAATGTCACTGGATGATGCGTGACTAATACAAACCTCTGCGCATTGTCTCGAACAAATGGTTGCACTATCAGCCGCTGGAAGTGCTGGTGTTGCTGCTGCTGTCTTGTTGGAGCAATCCAATCCTTGGAAGCCAGCAAAACACACGCATGATGAGTCTATTGCAGTACAAAAACCATTGCCACTGCAGTCGTTCGGGCACTGCTTAACATGACACGTATCACCAGTAAAACCATCGTGACATTTACAAAGTCCATTCAAACAATTGCCATTACCATTACAGCCATCCTTGCATGTTTGAATGGAACAATCATCACCTTCAAATGTAACATCTGAAGGCATTTACAAAGTATTCCCTGCAAACCCAGATTCAATGTGGTATGAAATTGCACAAACAAATCCAGCTGTTACAGGAGTTACACCTCCAAATGCAAATGACGGATTTGGTTCAACTTCTGACGGTGCATACGGAACAGCACTAGTTCAAAAGTACTTAAGAGCAGAATAATCATATACAAAGTTAGCCTCCCTCGGGAGGCTTTTTTTAAAACTCCAACACTATGAAAAAGTTTGTCTCTGCTTTATCACTCCTATCAATATTCCTCACAAGTTATAGCCAACAAGATTCTAGTGCAATTTCAGATATCGACTCTCTAAATCGAAACGTTACGTTTTACGACCAAGAGATTCCTATTGCTGCTGGAAAAGAGTTGAAATTTATCGCCTACTTCTTCAACCAAACGGTATCTTCAAACTTTTACCCAAGAAATGAATTTTTACAAGGTCAGGTTATCGGCCGAATGTTTGGTAGAAATACATCTGAAACAAGTGACGAAAACCGAACCTTTTACACTGAGCAAAGATTACTCCCTTTCTTCCTCTACACACCCAAACTGATGGACGGCAAAGTTACCCTAAGAGCTTCTTTCGAAATCGACTGGACTTGGGGCGATGCATCATATGGAGCTGGCGGTAATCAAGGAGCTGGTTTTAATGCTGACTTTGTTAACCTACAAACACAAAATATTGAAATTGAAATCGTGCCTAAATATGGATGGGCAATCAACATTGGCCTCCAACGAATGTTTGACACTCCTTACAACCCATATAGAGTTACTACAAATAGACTTCAATACACAGGCTATAGGTTGATGTATTGGGCTGGAGACGCAGCGGGGATAAGTGTAAGACGAGATTTCAGTAAAGGGTCATTGACGGGTGGAGTCTATTCACTTTCTGAAAACAAAATTGAACTTGATGATGATGTGGTTCTAGTAAATCTAATTGGAGACAAAAAACTTTCACCTAAGCTTAATGTTGGTGGATCTTTTTATTGGGTAAACGACAAATCATCTGGAATCGGTGGAGCATCTTTATTTGGTCAAGGACCAAAAAGCTTACTCACAGAATACATGGGAGCTTATAGATTTAACTTTCCTTCAACAGACTATACAACCAACGTAATGTGGGCTGGATCTTATTTTGGTTTTAATGACCAGTATGCTTTTGGAAACCACAAACTAACCGGTTTTGTTAATGTCAATTTCGGAAACATAAAAGATTCAACTGAAATTGCGAATATTTTGGGAGTTGGTGCCAACTTAAGGTATTCATACAGATATGGAAGATCTGATGACGATGAAGTTTTCTTTGACGGTATTTTCACATCTGGAGATGAAGACGGCTTGATAGATGGAACCTATAACGGTGTTATCACAGGTAACACTTGGGGAGCTCCCGGAAATTTACCAATCAGTACGGGTAGTTACATTATGTTTCCTTCAGGAAACGTAGTTAATCGTTACATGCCAATGATTGCAGATATATCAAACATGGGCTATGGTTTACTAGCTTTAAATGCTGGAGTGAAAAAAGCATTAGTACCTAACAAATATATTTTATCAGCTGGAGGAGCCTATTCAAGATCGATGTATGAACCAGATAGAGGCGGGTACCATGTAGGGACAGAAGCAAACTTAGGTTTCCACTGGAAAATCAAAACTTTAATGGAATTAGAGTTAAGAGCTGCGCATGTATGGCTAGGAGACTTTTACGATTCTCCATACACTAATGGAGACAATTTCTTAGATGCAGAAGATCGATTAAACGCTCGTCCAACTAATCCTTGGACCGCATTCGTTGCATTCAAATGGTTAATGTTCTAAAAGTGAATACTATGAAAAACATTATAGCATTAATACTGGTATTTGCTGGAATTTCAGCAACCAACGCACAAAGCCTATATTCTCAACTAGAGAAAGTATCATCTTACGATCAAATTGCTTATCCATACCAAGTTCACAAACAACAACTAGGTAATAACATTACCGTAGCTTATATGGATGAAGGCCAAGGGAAAGAAACCATTCTTTTTGTTCACGGTCTTGGCAGCTATGCACCAGCCTGGAAAAAGAACATTGCTGGTTTAAAAGCCAACTACAGATGTATCGCTATTGATCTACCAGGTTTTGGAAGATCTTCTAAAAACGACTACAAATCTTCGATGAGCTTTTATGCCGACATCGTTCATGAGTTTATCGATTCATTGGGTCTTGATCAAGTTATACTTGCGGGTCACTCAATGGGTGGACAAATCTCCATCATTGCCACATTGAAAAAGCCCGAGCGAATTAAAAAACTAATTTTAGTTGCTCCTGCAGGAATTGAGACTTTCACTGAAGGAGAAAAAGATTGGTTTAGAGATGCCATTACTGCAAAAGCAGTTATGTTAACTCCGCTTTCTTCCATTGAAGAAAATTTAGGTCACAACTTTTATAAATTTCCCAAAGAAGCACAATTCATGATAAAAGACCGTTATGCCATGACAGGATGTGGCGATGACTTTTTATGGTACTGTAAAGCCAATGAAAGATGTGTACAAGGAATGGTTAATGAACCTGTTTTTAGAGACCTTGGATCTTTAAACCTACCAACTTTAATTGTTTTTGGAGAAGCTGATAAACTCATTCCAAACCGTTATTTGAATGGAGGAAGTACCAGAAAAATTGGTGAATTAGCTAATATGAAAATCAAGCAATCAGAGTTGTTTATGGTTAAAAAAGCAGGACACTTTGTTTCTTTTGAAAAAGCTGATGAAGTAAACGGACGAATCTTAGAATTCCTGAGTCCAAACACACCTTAACTACTAAAGATTTTCATATTTGAATTATGAAAATAAAACTTGCCAGATTTGAAGAGTTTGCTGACGGATTGTATCCTTCTGAAGTAAAATACATTTCAGATAACAACCAGTTCTCAGATTCCGAACTCTTTAAAATTCTGGAAGTTTTAAATCAAAGGGTCAATCACCCAGAAAAACATATTGAGTTTGATCCTTTAATCGATCCTCGTAAATATTCGAAACTGATTAAATACTTTGGACAGAAACTCGGCAAGATAGATGTAGACCAGTATTACACCTGGGTAAACACGTTTAATTACCAAGTTACCACAGATGCTATTCCACCTGAAGAGCAAACCAAGGTATTAACCGAAATCAGACATTATGACCCGAGGTGGTATCACTCTGATGTCTTTTACCAAGCCATAGTCAACTACAAAACCTACCTCATCATGAGGGGTAGACTTAAAGACTTAAACGTAGTTAAAGACTTTTTACAACGCTATCGTGTTTCATATGATTTAAATCGCTCAATGATGGTTCACATTGAAAGTGTAACTGAGCGAATTATTTTTGAGCAGAGGAATAAAAAATCAGACATCTCACCTGAAGAAGTTAATGAAATGTTGGCCTTATTTAGGAATGAGAATTTGAGTAAAAAGACTCGTTATGCTGGACTGCTAGCGTATATCATGTATCACATAAATCACGAAGATGTTCACAAACTGATTACACCCATCAATGAATTAGAACAAGCCATTTATAGAGGCGAATTCTACTCTCCTCGATTGCTAGCTAATTTCTACGCAAACAAACTCCTTTTACTCAACAAGCTTGGCAAATATCAAGAGGCCGCATTCTGCGGATATTTATCCGTTAAGCACCATACCGAAGATTTTCTCTATTACTTGAATAATTTCACCACAGTGCTTATTCACCTCAATGAATGCAAAAAGGCACTAGATCAAATGAAAGATGCATTTGACGTTTTCAAAAAATCGAGGAACTTGAATAATCGAATGGTGTTTATCAGCAACTACTGCAGATGCTTAAACGAGTCAAAGCAATTTAACAACACAGTTAGATTAATGCGTATTTACTTAGAAGAATTCAAAGAACGGACATTCGAACACCGTTGGAATTACTTCTTCAGAACATATCTCTACGCCTTGGTTATGAATGGACAAAATGGGTTAGCGCTTAGACTCAACAGAAAATACAAATTAGTTGAGCGTGAATGCCCCATGGATATCCCACCATATTTAAAACTATTGGTTTCAGCTGCGGAGTTTAGTGAATTAAAAATCAGCAATACTGAGCTTGAATTAAGACTTGAAGCTTTCAAGAAACATCCAAAAACTGCTAACAGACCAGATTTTCAAACTTGGATTTCAGAAGCTAAGCATTTACTCTGATCTCCTCTTTTTACTATTTTCACGTCATCAAACCAAAAACAATGACGAAATACCTACTTGCTCTATTACTAACATGCTCTTTTTACCATGCTAAAAGTCAAGAGAATACCACTGATCAAAACTCAAACGACATTCACTCTAAAATTGATAGTTCAAAATTTGCAGTCGGAATAGTTGGGGCATATGAGTTTAATAGCTACGATTATCCAGGAAGTTGGAGAGAAGACAACTACAACAATAAATCTCTTCCCGGCTTTTCAACTGGTGCAATGGTTAAATACAGGTTTTACGACAAATATTTCATACACGGAGGAATCCTTTATGCTCAACAAGGAAACTCATACAAAACAAACACTCAATTATTTGATGATGAGTATCCCGCTAATAGCGATTTAAATCGTGTTGAAGTTGTTAGATCATACATCAGAATCCCCGTTCAAATCGGAGCTAAATTCCCAATTAATCATTGGATATCTTTCTTACCACAACTTGGCGTAAGTACGCAATATGAATATGCAAGTACCCAGAAATTCATCTACGATAATCACATTGAACAATACAAATCATACGAGAATTCAGACTCATTTCAATTCATCGGCCATTTGGATTTAGGTTTCAGTTTCAATATATTGGAAAGTACTCAGGTATATGCAGCTCCATTTGTAGGTCACGCTTTAAATGCAGTTTCTGAAATGGAAAGCGGACAGTTCACATTAGGTGGTCGAGCTGGCATTTATTACAATTTTTAACTGTTTTCTGAAACAAAAAGGAATAACCTGAGTTTACATTCGAACAATTCAGATTAACACCCCACCTATTCTATAAACCTACGTTAGAAACGAAACAATGAAAGTTTACACAAAAACCGGAGATAAAGGCAAAACCTCATTGATTGGAGGAACTCGAGTTGCAAAAAACAACGCGCGTATTGAAGCTTATGGAACGGTTGACGAACTCAACTCTTGGATAGGTATGGTTCGAGATCATCTTGATGTTGAGCCTTGGATTGCATTGCTTATTGAAGTACAAGACAGGCTTTTCACCATTGGAAGCTCATTAGCTACAGATCCAAATAAAAGCCCTAGAACTAAATTACCAGATTTGCTAGAGAGCGATGTGGAACGTTTGGAAAACGAGATTGACACTTTGAATGACACGCTTCCAGAAATGAAATCGTTTATTCTTCCTGGTGGACATCCAGCGGTTTCAAATTGCCACGTAGCCCGCACAATATGCCGAAGAGCTGAGCGTAGAACTATAGAGCTGGGAGAGAATGAATTTGTTGCTCCATTGGTTCAACAATATTTAAATCGGTTAAGCGATTACCTATTTGTATTGGCTAGAGCTGTTTCGCAACACTACCAAGCGAATGAAACACCTTGGAAGCCACGTGTGTAAAGCTTTTGAGACGATTTTGTGAAAGACTTGTATTTGTATGATAAAAAATTACTTTTGCGTTTTGATTAAAACACCCTGTAACACGCTGAGAATATGTACTGGACATTAGAGTTAGCTAGCTATCTGGAAGATGCACCTTGGCCGGCTTCAAAAGACGAGCTGATAGATTTTGCATTGCGTACAGGTGCCCCATTGGAGGTAGTAGAAAACCTTCAACAATTAGAAGATGAAGGAGAATTGTTTGAAACAATCGAGGACATTTGGCCTGATTATCCAACCAAGGAAGACTTCTTTTTCAATGAAGATGAATACTAAGGCAGTTTGCGCTTACAAAGCATAAAACGAATTCAAAAAAGACCGTTTCTTAAAGACTCGGTCTTTTTTCGTTTCTAAACTTCACGTTAAATTCATCATTTACCACCTTACAAAGGCCTTATTTTCTATTCAAGCCTAGGTAAATAAGGTTAAATTTGTGCCCCATCGAAAAAGATATATCTGCCAATTTGCCGCACTTTGAAATCAGGAACGGTATTTGGCAATGACATACAAAACATTAGAACATGCTCGACATACTATCGAAATCTATTCAGAAGATTTTCGGAAACAAATCTGATCGTGATATCAAGGAAATTCAACCTATTGTTGAGAAAACCAACGCTGCATTTGCTAAAATTCAAAACCTCAGCAACGATGAGTTGAGAGCAAAAACAGTTGAATTTCAATCTAAGATAAAATCAGCCATTGAGGCAGAGAATAAGCAAATAGCTGACATTAAGCAGAACATCGATGATAATCCAAATATGGATTTCATGAAAAAAGATGAACTCTACAATGAAATCGATAGCATTGAAGAAATCATCACCAAAAATATTTTTAAAATACTCTGCTCTTGTGTTTGCTAGCTTTAGATTGTCTGACAGAATAGATTGACCAATATGTCCGTTCATGCCGCCAGATAAAGCTATTAAGCCTTCAGAAAATTCTTCCAGCCATTCAAATTTTATTATTGGTTCTCCAGATTCCTGACCATCCACATACCCTTTAGACACTAACTTGGTTAAGT
>CAJWSQ010000164.1 GCA_913045895.1 uncultured Flavobacteriales bacterium
ATACTGGTAAATCTAAATTAGTAGATACTGCAGGACGTATTGATAAGTTCAAAACGAAATATGCAAAATTCAAAAAATAATTTTTGAAATACATTATAAAAAAAGCCTCGACATTGTCGAGGCTTTTTTAATGCTTATAAACTACTATTATTTTAGACTTCCATATAATCTTCAATAGGATTGCAAGAACAAATTAAGTTTCTATCGCCAAAGGCTTCATCAACTCTTCTAACTGTTGGCCAAAATTTATTATCATGTACAAATTCTAGCGGAAATGCAGCTATTTGTCTTGAATATGGGAAGTTCCATTCATCAGCAGTAATCATTGCCATGGTATGTGGTGCATTTTTCAGCACATTATTTGGGTCATCTTTTACGGCAAACGCTACCTCTTTTCTGATGGCAATCATGGCGTCACAAAAACGATCTAATTCTGCAATGTTTTCAGATTCAGTAGGTTCAATCATCATGGTTCCAGCTACCGGGAAAGAAACAGTTGGAGCATGAAATCCATAATCCATCAATCGTTTGGCGATATCTTCAACTTCAACACCAGCATCTTTTTTGAAATCACGACAGTCTAAAATCATTTCGTGAGCAACACGGTTGTTAGCGCCTGTGTAAAGAACATCAAACTGATCAGCCAACCTTGATTTGATGTAATTCGCATTTAAGATAGCCATTTTAGTACTATCTGTCAACCCTTCGCCTCCTAACATTCTGATGTATCCGTATGAAATCAACAAAATCAATGCACTACCGAATGGTGCTGCTGAAATTGGGTCGATACCTTTAGATCCTCCAGTTTTAGCCAAAGGATGTGATGGTAAAAATGGCTCTAAATGAGATTTCACCCCAATTGGTCCCATGCCAGGGCCACCACCTCCGTGAGGAATAGCAAATGTTTTGTGTAAGTTCAAGTGACAAACATCAGCGCCAATGTTTCCTGGTGATGTTAAACCAACCTGAGCGTTCATGTTAGCACCATCCATATATACTTGTCCACCGTTTTCGTGGATGATATTTGTGATATCAATGATACTTTCTTCGTAAACTCCATGAGTTGAAGGGTAAGTTACCATCAATGCAGAAAGTTCATTTTTATGTTGTTCTGCCTTAGCTTTTAGGTCTGCAACATCAATGTTTCCTTGGTCATCACATTTTACAACCACCACTTTCATTCCAGCCATAACTGCCGATGCTGGGTTTGTTCCGTGTGCTGATGAAGGAATCAAACAAACGGTTCTTTGATGATCTCCATTTGCTTCGTGGAAAGCGCGAATTACCATTAATCCGGCATACTCACCTTGAGCACCCGAATTGGGTTGGAAACTCATCGCATCAAATCCTGTAATCTGAGCTAAGTCTTTTCCTAATTTCTCAATCATTTCAATGTAGCCAGCAGCTTGCTCCATTGGAATAAATGGATGCAATCCAGCAAATGATGGATGAGAAATTGGATAAAGTTCAGACGCTGCGTTCAATTTCATGGTACAAGATCCCAATGAAATCATGGTGTGAGTTAAAGACATATCTCTATTCTCTAACTTTTTGATGTAACGCATCAATTCTGTTTCGCTGTGGTATCTGTTGAATACATCTTCTTGTAAGTAATCAACATCACGAGCTAAACCTGCAGGAATACCTTCAACTTGAGAAGCTGAAGTATCTAAATCGAATTCTTTGGCAATAATGTCAAGAATCAAGTCTAAATCTGCATCAGAAGTGGTCTCATTCAAGCTGATACCAAATGTTTCATCGGTATATCTGAAGTTGACACCTTCGCCTTCAGCAATTGCTTTTAAGCGAGCTAAGTGTTTTGAGTCTGCTTTAAAAGTGATGGTATCGTAGAATGAGCTATTTACTGCTTCCAGTCCTTTGCCTTTGATAGCAGCACTTAGCTTTTTCGTTTTATTGTGAATGTCTTCTGCAATGTAACGAATACCATCTGCACCGTGATAAACAGCGTAGAAACTAGCCATTACCGCTAAAAGTGCTTGAGCAGTACAGATGTTTGATGTTGCTTTGTCTCTGCGAATATGTTGTTCGCGAGTTTGTAAAGCCATTCGATAAGCTGTGTTGCTATCAACATCCTTAGATATTCCAATGATTCTTCCTGGAATCTGACGTTTGTAATCTTCACGCGTAGCAAAGAATGCTGCGTGAGGACCACCGTATCCCATTGGTACACCGAAACGTTGTGAGTTACCAACAACACAGTCGGCATTCATAGCACCTGGAGATTTAATCATAGCTAACGCCATTAAATCAGATGCCACACAAACTTTAATATCTAAATCGTGAGCTGCAGCAATGAAATCAGTGTAATCTACCAATTCGCCATCAACTCCTGGGTAATTCAATAAAGCTCCAAAAAATCCTTCTGAAATATCCGTTGATTCGTGATTTCCAACTACAACTTCAATTCCAAATGGAATGGCTCTACTTTTAACAACTGCAATGGTTTGAGGTAAACATGCTTCAGCAACAAAGAATTTTACAACACCATCTTTTTGAGCTTGTCTGCTTCTCAAAGCAAAGAACATAGCCATTGCTTCTGCAGCTGCAGTTCCTTCATCTAAAAGTGAAGCATTTGCTAATTCCATACCAGTTAAATCCATAACCATAGTCTGGAAATTCACCAAAGCTTCTAATCTTCCTTGAGCAATCTCTGCTTGGTAAGGCGTGTAGGCCGTATACCAACCTGGATTTTCTAAAACATTGCGCTTGATTGGTGCAGGAGTAATCGTGTCGTGATAACCCAAACCAATGTATGATTTGTACACTTTGTTTTTAGAAGCCAAAACCTCAATGTGCTGACCATATTCATACTCAGTCATTGCTGGTGAAAGACTCAATGGTTGCTTCAACCTAATGTTGTTTGGAACAGTTTGGCTGATTAATTCATCCAGTGATGAAGCACCAACTGTGTCTAACATTTCTTGAAGTTCGCTTTGGCGTGGCCCGATGTGGCGGCTTGAAAATTTATTGTAACTCATTCGTAGAACCTTAAAATTCAATAAACAAATTTATAACCCAACTAAGTCATTAACTTTGAGCGCGAAATTCCGTAAAATTTCTCTCAAATTACAGTGTTTGTGCCACGATTTATAGTCTTTTGTTCACACTTCTACAACATCTTGTTAATAATGCTGTTTGTGTTGGTTGGTTTTAACGCCAATTCTCAAGATACAATAGCCTTAACAAACGGGAAGATTATCATTTCTCAAAACACTAAAATTGGAGAAAAGTCCGTTCGATATGAGCTCATCAAGAAGAATGGAAAAGTTAAAAAGCCCAACTTTTTAGATTTTAGTGAAGTGTTTGCTGTGAGTTGGCATGATTCTACAGAAACGATTATTTACAAGCCAAACAACGAGATTTGGGATTACAGTGATTTCACTATCGAAGAAATGCGCATGTTCATATATGGGCAGCAAGATGCAAAAGCTTATTACAAAGCGCATTGGTGGACAATCACCAGTTTTGCTGTAGGTGCAGGAACAGGGTATTTGCTATACGACCAGATTTATGTGGCTGGTGTGCCATTCGTTTTGACTGTTGGATCAGGAGTTTTGCCTGCTAACTTCAAAGATGGTGATGAAGTGAACCCCTTTTACAAAAAAGAAGAAGCGTATCAGTTGGGATATATGAAAGCCATGAAGAATAGGCGAATATTCAATACGTTGGCTGGTAGTATTCTTGGTACGCTTGCTGGGGTTTCGGTGGGCTACGTGACGGAATGATGGTGGAGAAATGAAGAAGTGGGTTGATTTCTTTTTTTACAGTAACTTATACGCTGTAGTGCTTATCACGGCACTAATCTATCAAAGCTTTTTATTGAATGGAGTTCCCTTTTCTTGGACTCCCGAAGTTGCCGTTCTAGTCTGTGGAACTTTGTTTGTTTATCCGTTTCATCGGGTAAATGGATTAAAATCCATTCCTGATGCTTCTAAAATGGAGCGACATTATTTCGCGCAGAACCATTCAGTGTTTATCTATGGGTTGAGTCTTGTTGGATTAATTGGAGCGGGATATTACACCTTACAATTATCACTCAACGATTGGCTTTTGTTGGTTCCAGTTGGGTTTATATCGGTAGCGTATATTCTTCCTATAGTTCCGCAAAATGGTAAGTGGATAAAAATTCGAGAGTTACCCTATCTCAAAGTGTTTTTCATTGCTGTGGTTGTAGCTTACTTAACAGTCGTTTTTCCACTGCAGAAAAACATAGATTGGAAGGACTTGACTTTTTTGGCGTTTTCACGAAGCTTGTTTTTAATTGCCATTACCATTCCTTTTGATATCCGAGATTATGGAATCGATAAACTTCAAGGAATCCAAACTTTGCCCGTGAAATTTGGAATTGAGAAATCGAAGAGTATTGCTGTATTTATCAATATCTTTTTTACCCTTTTCACTTTTGTGCAGTTTTTCTCACTCGGATTGACCTCATTAGCTGTCTTTTTTGCCTTTTGGATTTCTGAAACCTATGCCGATGTTTTCATCAAAAAAGCTGATCCAACAAAATCAGAGCATTGGTTTTCCATTTATGTTGAAGGGGCAATACTTGTACAAACAGCTTTAGTGGTCTTAGCTATTTGGATTTACGGCTAATTGAATGATTTCTGCCTGAAGTAGCCCATTGAAGTATGACTTTTTCAGGATGCTTTTTCCGTTTAATTTTTGGATGAAAACTGTCGGGAAATGGATCTGCTGAATGTTTAAACCCAACAGTTTTGTTGATGTAAATTCCAATAACTTCACTCTGATATTATCTCTAGATTTCTCTCCGTAATCTAAAATCGCAATCGATCCATTTGGACTTACTTTCTCTTGTAGAATGGAGCTCCATTCAACCAATTCAGATTCATTAAAATGGTCTAAGAAAAAAGGAAGTACCAATAAATCATGTTTCAGTGCAGGAGTGTATTCTTCAATCTTGGAATGAATGAAGCTGATATATGAGTTTTGATGCTTTTTTGCTTTATCAATCATCTTTTCAGATGAATCTAAAAACGTGATTTGGGCATCAGGTTGAGAGTTGAGAGGAGTAGGGAGGAAGTCGCCTGTACCACCACCAACAATCAGAATAGATTTGCTTTCGGGCAAACTTGAAAAAAAGTCAGCCTGTGCTTTTTTGATTTCTGGAAATATCCAGTTTCTGAGCAGATCATAAATCGGAGCCAGTTTCTGATACCAATATACAATCCGATCAGTTTGCACTTTATTTGGTTAATTGTTGGAAAACGTCTTCTAAGTGGAAAGTTTCTTGATACATCTCAACAATCACATGGTTGTTTTTCACAGCGAAATGGAAAATATCTTCTCTCAAATCTGAATCCAATTGGCCTTCAATTTTAAAAGTGTTGTTTTCCGTTTCAGAAACACTAATTACACCTTTCAATTTGTTCAACTGCTCTAAATCTGGTTTCGATTTGAATTTAGCAATTACCAACTGGGCGTGTTCAGTTACACTTTGAATCTGGCTAGTTGGTTTGTCGGCAACAATTTGTCCGTTGTTGATGATAATTACACGATCGCAAATGGCTTCAACCTCTTGCATGATGTGTGTACTCATCATAACGGTTTTTTCTTTTCCCAATCGTTGAATCAATTGACGAATCTCAACAATTTGGTTTGGATCTAAACCTGTTGTTGGCTCATCTAAAATCAAAACTTCAGGATCGTGAATCAAAGCTTGCGCTAAACCCACACGTTGTCGATATCCTTTACTTAAAGCGCCAATTTTTTTGTGCTGTTCTTTTTGCAATCCAACCAATTCAATCATTTCATCAATTCGAGCATTCAAGTTTTTCACTTTGTAAATTCCACCGATGAACTGTAAATACTCTTTGATGTACATTTCTAAATACTGCGGATTGTGCTCTGGTAGATATCCAATTTTACTTCTAACAGACATGGGATCACCTTCAACATCAGAACCACAAACGGCTACTTTTCCCTCTGATTGAGGAATGTAGCAAGTAATGATTTTCATCATCGTTGATTTTCCTGCACCGTTTGGACCTAAGAAACCAACAATTTCTCCCTTGCCGATTGAGAATGAGACATCGTTTAGAGCGCGTTGCTCACCGTATAATTTTGAAACGTTTTGTACCTCTATTGACATATTATGATTGGATTGCTGCGAATTTAACCAATTTAAGGCGTGTCATTTGCTACTTTTACGCCCCATTTGGCAGAATAGTATGCAAGGAGTTGTAATAAAATCTACAGGAAGTTGGTATAGAGTGCGTTTATCTGATGGTGAATTGGTAGACTGTCGCTTGAAGGGTAAGTTCAGAATCAAAGGCTTACGAAGTACCAACCCAGTTGCCGTTGGCGATGAGGTAACGGTTGAACAAGTAGACGAAACTTATGCAATAACAACTATTGCTGAACGAAAAAATTACTTGGTTCGTAAATCTACGAACTTGAGTAAGCAGATTCATATTTTGGCTGCTAATGTTGATCAGGTTTTGCTCATCACTTCCATTGTTCAGCCGCGAGTTCCAACTGGCTTAATCGATCGCATTTTAGTTGCTGCCGAGGCATATGGAATTCCAGCTATTATCGTGTTTAACAAATTTGATTTGTGCGATGAAGAGGATATTGATTTAGTGGCTGAACGCATGGCTACTTATGATCCAATTGGCTACAAGTGTATCGTAACATCGGTTGAATCAGGGAAAGGTATAAAGGCTGTTAAAGAACAATTGATTGGTAAAACAACTTTGTTAACGGGTCAATCTGGTGTGGGTAAATCTTCTTTGATAAATGCTGTTGAGCCTTTGTTGGATTTGAAAACAGGTGACGTTTCCACTTTTAACGAAAAAGGACAGCACACAACTACGTTCGCAGAAATGCATCCATTGAGTTTTGGTGGAGATATTATTGATACTCCAGGTGTGAGAAGTTTCGGAATGATTGATTTTGAAAAAGAACACCTGAGTCATTATTTTCCTGAAAT
>CAJWSQ010000165.1 GCA_913045895.1 uncultured Flavobacteriales bacterium
TTACCACCTGAGCTTCCGGTATCAAACTCTGATGCGTCAACTTCTCCTTCAATATTTGGGACGCCATATCTTAATACACGAGCAATTGCTTTTTGAGCATTTTGTTGTTCGTTTAAGTTAAGTAAATAGTATTTTTTACCTTCAACTTCAGCGATAAATGTTCTAGAAGTATGAACTAAATAGAAATTTTCGTTGTTTTTAAGGTTAATACGAAATGTAGTTGGTTTAGGAGCAACCCAATCAATTGAGGCAACAAATAAATCAAATTGTGGACCTAATAGGGATACTATTACGTCTTTTAATTCTGGGAATTTAGTTAATTCGTCATATTCGACAGCAGCTTGTTCTATGCTTACTTTCTCTTTATAGACGGTTTTAACTAAGACCTTAATTTTTGCTCTTAGTTCCGCTTTAGTCATTATCCTTTTTGTTTAGCTGTTGGACCTTTACCCCCACCTTTTGCTTTATAAGATGCAACTGCACCTGCAATTGCTTTGGCTGCCTTTTCTGAGTTACCTTGTTTTTTAATTTTGTTAACTAAAGTTTTGTATGATTCGTCTACTTCATTTTTTTCACTTATGTCAACCATACTATCAATACCATAATCTTGAATTATTGCACCTAAGTATAGTCTAGCATCATCAGTTGACATTGCTCTAACTACAGCATCAATTGCATTTTCAGCACCATAAAAAGTTTCAGGCTGCTCAAGATCTGGTCTTTCGTAAGGCTCATTCATCTTACACCCGGCCAAAACCAGTAAGAATGAAATCGCCATAAAACCGCTGTATTTTATCTTGTTTTTAATCATCATAAGTCAAACTAAATTTGTCTTGAAGTGATTGGAAAATGTAGGCTAGAACTGGAATGATAATTACACCTAGAATAATTCCAGACATCATTCCACCAGCGGTACCAATACTTACTGACTGATTACCTTGAGCAGAAGCACCTTCGGCAAACATCAGCGGAATTAATCCAACAGTAAATGCCAATGATGTCATTACAATAGAGCGCAAACGCAATGCACTGGCTTCTAAAACGGCATCCATTACAGACTTTCCTTCTTTGCGTTTTTGCGAGGCGAATTCAACAATCAAGATGGCATTTTTAGCCAATAAACCAATGAGCATAATGATCCCCACCTGAACGTAGACGTTATTTTCAATACCGGCCAATTTGATAGCTAAAAACACGCCCACAATTCCGGTAGGAATAGATAAGATTACAGCTAACGGTAGCCAAAAACTTTCGTATTGTCCGGCCAAAATGAAGTAAACCAAAATGATACTCATCATGAAAATCAAAGTAGTATCACCACCAGAGTTTTTCTCTTCTAAACTCATACTGGTCCACTCATAACTCATACTAGCTGGAAGTTTGTTTATAGCAAACTCCTCAATCACTGCCATAACATCACCCGTACTGTAGCCATCGGCAGGAGTTACGTTGATTTTTGCAGCGTTGTATAAGTTGTAGCGGTTTACCGTTTCAGGACCAAAACCTTGTTCTAATTTCACAATAGAATTGATCGAAACCATTTCACCACGATCGTTTTTCACGAAGATGTTATTGAAATCAGTTGGCTTTTCACGAAACTGAATATCAGACTGTAAGAACACTTTATACTGTCTACTGAATCGGTTAAAATCTCCCACTTGTGTTCTACCAAAGTAAGACTTGATGGTGAACATCATATCGTTTACACTCACGCCCAAACTTTTGGCTTTTTCGTAATCGATATTCAATTTCAATTGCGGGAAATTGGGGTTGAATGATGTAAACGCGTTTTCGATTTCAGGAAAACGATTCAACTCTGCTATCACCTCATTGGCCAACTGACCAAACTCACCCAAATCACCATCAGAGCGATCTTGTAACATGAACTGAACCCCATCGAAGTTACCAAAACCTTGAACCGTTGGCCTTGGATAGATATTGATGTTAGCCCCATCAATTGATGCCACAACAGCTTTAAGATGCTTCACCACCTCGGCCATCTCTTTGATCTCACCTCTTTCTGATCCACTTTTTAGGCGGATATAAGCCATACCCGATGACGGGCTGTTGGCATTATCAACCACATTGAATCCCGAAACGGTATTTACGCTTGAGACTGATTCTTCATTGTGTAACAAAGAATCAGCCTGGCGTAGCGCCATATTGGTGCGGTGAAGAGAGGCCCCTTCAGGCATGCTGAGAGACATAATTAAAAAGTTATCATCTTCCGTTGGGATAAATCCACTTGGAGTAGATCTCATGAGGTACGCTGTAAGCGCAAACACCAAGAACAAACCAAACATGGAGAACCATTTATGTAGGATAGCCCAACGAATGATAGTTACGTATTTTTTAGTCGATTTATCGAAGTAATAATCGAATTTGACCAATACCTTTTTCCATTTGTTGTTGATGTTTGTAAGGAAACTGTTGTTTCTGATTTTATCAATAAACCCGTTTTCTTTGAGCGATTTTTTACGCTCTCTAAACATCAATCTGGTAAGTACAGGACCAAGCGTTAAGGCATTTACTGCCGAAATAACTACAGCAAAAATGATGGTGTAAGCAAACTCGCGGTAGAAAATCCCAACAGGACCTTCTAAGAATCCAATAGGCAAGAATACTGCTGCAATTACAATGGTAATGGAGATAATGGCACTGGTAATTTCTTTCATAGCTGATGACACAGCATCTTTTGCAGACATCCCATGCGCATGCATTTTCTCGTAAATGGCTTCCATTACTACAATGGCGTTATCCACCACAATCCCGATGGAGAGCACCAATGAGAACATACTCAATACGTTCATTGACACGCCAACCAGACTTAAAAAGAAGAACGTACCAATCAATGAAATGGGAATGGTGATAGCGGTGATAATGGTAACTCGCAAGTTTTGTAGGAAGATGAAAACCACTAAGAACACCAATAAAAATGCTTCTGCCAACGTATGAACCACCTGACTCATGGATTCATCAATTTGATCGCGAACGCTGTATGAAATTTCATATTTCATTCCCTCTGGGAACAGCTTAGCTTGATCTTCCAATACTTTTCGAACATCACGATCGATATCAACGGCATTTGCACCACTCAGCTGAACAATATCTATGGTTACCGAAGGGCGACCATCTAGGCGGTTTTCACTGGTGTAGTTAGAAGCACCAAATTCAATACGAGCAATATCTCTAAGGTGAAGCAAATCTCCCGTTTTATCGGCTTTGATAACCAATGCTCCGTATTCCTCTTCCTCATCAAAACGACCTTCGTGCTTTAATACAATCTCAAATAATTCGTCTGAATTCTCTCCAAACTTACCTGGACCAGCTTCAAAGTTTTGATCTTTAATTTGGTTGTAAACATCTCTTGGTGTGAGTTTGTAGAATGCCAATTTATTGGGATCTAACCAAACTCGCATGGCATAATCTCTTGAACGTAGGATACTTGCTTCAGCCAAACCTTCAATACGCTTCAATTCCCTTCTTACATTGATACGCGTGTATGCATTCAAGAAGGTTTCGTCATACATATCGGTTTCACTGTAAATATTGATGGTCATGATCGAACCTTTCATTCGCTTCATAACCTTGATACCAGCCTCAGTAACCTCAGCTGGAATTTGCTCAGATACGCTTGAAATACGGTTCTGAATTTCAACCGCTGCTTTATTCGGATCTGTTCCCGGTTTGAAATAAACGGTAACCCTACCATCACCAGAGTTGGTTGCTGTAGAGTTAGCATATGTCATATTCTCAGCACCGTTAATGGCCTCCTCAATCGGAAGAAGAACCGATTTGGCTACCGTTTCAGCATTACCTCCTGGATATTTTACCTGAACACTTACACTGGGCGGTGCAATTTCTGGAAAACGTTCAACCGGAAGTGTAGAAATACTTGCTGCTCCAGCCAATATCAAAAGGATGGAAACAACGAGTGTTAAAACCGGTTTAGCTATAATTTTTTCTAACATAGTTTGCTTTGAAATACCATTGAAAATACTTTCATCTTAGGCTAAAAGGATGAGCTTAGATTAATTTTCAGAGAGCAATCGACCACTTTTGATTGGATTGATTTTAATCCCATCTGTGAGTTTATTCAACCCTGAGATCACAATGCGATCACCTTCTTCAAGTCCTTCTCCAATGATGAAGTCTTTGCCTGATCTACCTTCAATTTGTATTTCTTTACGTTGGGTCATGTTGCTATCATTCAATGTGAACACAAATCGTTTATCCTGAATAGAAATAGCAGCACTTTGAGGTATTAAGATAGCATTTGGATAAATCTGTTCCATGAGGATTTTACCTGTGTTTCCAGATCTAAGAAGTGTATCTGGATTATTGAAAATCGCTCTCAACGTAATGGAACCTGTGTTTTTGTTAATCTGACCCGAATTGGCGTCAATTCTACCCGTGTGATCGTAAATGTAACCATCAGCTAAAATCAGTTTTACCGCTGGACTGATACGTTTTGAGGTAGAATCGTTTTTCATTCTGGTGTAGTACAAGTAATCGGACTCAGACATCGAAAAGTAAACGTAAATCTTGCTCACGTTCGAGAGAACAGTCATCGGTTCAGAATCGGTTTTCTTAATTACGTTCCCAACCGATTTAGGAATACGACCAATAAACCCACTTACTGGCGCATTGATGGTTGTAAAACCTAAACTAATTTCCATATTGGCTTGAATGGCCTGAGCTTTTGCCAGTGATGCCTCAGCAATTTCATAATCAGCTTCAGCCGTTTTCATTTGCACATCAGAGATTACTTCATTGTCGATCAATGGTTGCAAACGATCTAATTCTGTTCTGGCTTTTTTGAGTTTTGCACGCTCTAAAGCAACGTTTGCTCGGGCATTTTTTAAATCCTCGATGTAAGGTTGCGCGTTGATTTTGAATAACGGCTGACCTTTTTCTACAAAGTCACCTTCATCCACATAAATTTCTTCGAGAATCCCATCAACTTGAGGTCTGATATCTACATCTTCAATCCCTTCAACATTTCCTAAATATTGAAACGTATTGGCAGCCTTTTCGCCTTTGAGTGTTTTAACAGGAAGTGGTAAACCTTCATCTACTTTTTTCTCTAGTCGGAACAGCACCTCTCCAAGGAGCACTATCTCTTTTCGAATTAGGTCTTCCAGTAGCAGTAAAGATTGAAATTTCATGACCCGACAATTCAACACGATGTTCCATGTAATCGTATACCAAGGGCCATTTCGGTTCTTTGGTCGCCATTAAAGTAGGAGGAGCTCCTGGTGGTGCTACTGGAGGGAAAACAGGATCTAATAAAATAGGTCTAAATCTACCGTTGTTCATTTTAATACCAGGCAATGCAGCAGACGTATTATCTTGGTTGCTATCTCTGTTGCGTCGTTTCTGTGATGTTTTTCGTTGTCTTTTTTTCGCATCCATTAAAATCGTTTGCTGTGTTTTATTGATTGCATTGTCTACATCTTCATTCATACTATCTAATGTATTGGATGCTCTTTTTAACATTCTCATTCTAGATGAATTGGGTGGTGCTCTTAAATCTAATAAACCGTCGTCGTCTCGTTTGTGTACACTGGCAGGAGGTTGCTCGGATTTGAAATGTACCAATGCACAATGCAAAGAGAGATGAGCAAATGTTTTGGCCCGAAACATACAGCCATTTAATTGACAATGGATTAATTTGTTTTTGTCTTCTTCTAATTTTTTTAATTTTCGAAGTTCCGACGGTAACAATTTCGATTTCTTTTTTTTCTTTTTCATTTCTTTTGGTTTTTGTGAGGCTTGAAATTCAGTCTCTGTAATTTGTTGCGAGGGATCCACCATGCTGAACACGTCGTCTTTAGTGACACTGCCGGACGCTAACATTTGTTCAATCACTTCATCTTTGTATTGATATAGTTTTAATTCTTTCGATTTTTTTCTGGGCGTCAATATTATTTCTGAATTTTCGACTTTGTCGATCAAATTTTGTTGCAATTTAAAATGTGGATTTGTTTTGAGCAACGTTCTTTTCAATGCTTCAGGCTGTTCGTGTATCATGACATGCTCTTCTTTTTCTTCAAACATATCTTCTTCTCCTTCTTCTCCTTCTATTCCACTGTGATGGTGGTGATGATGGTGATGTTTGTGTTGCTTTTTCTTTTTCTTTTTATGTTTAGATTTTCCTCTACCTTTGATATCGTGATGTGGTAAACCACCGTCGTCCACAGATGCCGGACTACAATCATTTTGACTAATATTGGTCAAATGAATCATGTCTTCTGTAATCTCCGACATTTTTCGGTCAAAACGCAATGGATCTACAATGACCATTCCCATTGTATCCGTCTTTGCATGTCCTATATCATACAAAGGTACATCAGGTGGATTAGGGGTAGTATCTATTTTGAATATTTCATACCTTCCGTAATCGTATACAATTGTTTCACCACATACATACAACGGTGGTGGTTTCAACACTTCTTTTTCATAAAACAAAGCTTCTCTTTCAAAATCGGTCAAATTTCTTTCCTTGAACGGCACCCAATGCTCCGTACTGGCAATGTTACTTCCCCATGGTGTAACTTCGGGTTCTTTTTTTTCTGCTTTTTCATCTTCTTCAATGGCAGCTCCCATATTTTCTAAGATATCTCTAGCTATTTGTCCCAAGGAAGGTAAAGTTAACGAAGAAGGATCGGAAGAAGCTTCACCACTGCCAGTCTGAATGACTTTTCTTTCTTTTTTGCCGTTGCTTTTGCCACCGGAATTAGTTGCTCCCACTTCACCGGCAAAAGAACGTCCCAATGTTTGTAAAGGTGGTATTACTTTTAATTCTAAGCGACGCAGGAGCAATGTAGTTGTAAAGTTGGAATAGAGAGAAAAGTTGAAAGCAGTTAGTAATCTTGTTTGGGTTTGTTGGAAAGC
>CAJWSQ010000166.1 GCA_913045895.1 uncultured Flavobacteriales bacterium
TACACCAACAACGTTACCATTCTTTATGATGGTGATCCTGCGGGTATTAAAGCGTCTTTCCGTGGAATTGATTTGATTTTAGAGGAAGGGATGAATGTAAAAGTGGTTCTTTTCCCTGAAGGTGAAGATCCCGACTCATTCTCTAAAAAACTGGGAGCAGAAGAACTCAACGAGTACATTTCTGAAAACAGTAAAGACTTTATCAGATTCAAAACCTCGGTATTGATTGATGAAGTTGGCGATGATCCTATGAAGCGTACAAACCTCATTCACGATATTGTGAATAGTATTGCGCTAATTCCAGATCATATTGCTCGCTCTATCTACACCAAAGAGTGTTCAAACCTACTCGACATTTCTGAAAAAGCACTTATTAGTGAACTCAATAAGGCTCGCAGAAAATGGATTGATAAGAAAAAGGTTGAACGTGAGCGTGCGGCTGAAAGATCTCAAGCCAGACAGCAACAGCCAGACCTTCCTCCTCCACCCGATTTTATTCCTCCACCATCTGAAGAAGGACCTCAACCTATTGAAGAATGGGACAGAGAGGAAATGTCTCCTTCTATTAATCCTGCAGAATATCAAGAAAAAGATATTGTACGATTGTTGCTCAATTACGGCAACCATGATATTCAAGTGAAGGTTCTTCGTGAAGATGAAGACACTGGAAAGGAGCAAGAAGAGGAAGTTTTAGTTTCAGTTGGTTCATTCATCATTCATGATATCATCAATGACGATTTAAATTTCTTAGATCAAACCTATCAGGAGATTTTTGATATGTGTACTGAGATGTTGGAAGAAAATGATGAAATCAACATCCATCAACTGACACAACATGAATCTGATAAAATGCGATCTACCATTGCCGATTTGCTTACTGAAAAGTATGAGTTACACGAATGGGACAAGCGCGAAATTTATGTTTCTACCGAAGATATGAAACTTCAAAAAGCGGTACAAGGAGCTTTGTATTCATTCAAAACCAAGAAAATTGAGCATCTGATTCATGAGAATCAACAAGAGCTTAAAAAAGCATATAGCAAGGGTGAGGATATTCTCCCTATTTTAGAAGCTCAAACACAATTAGAGAAAGTTAAAATTGAACTCTCGAAGCTTCAAGGAATCACCATATTGAGATGAATTTAAAAGACATTAAATACTTCTTAGAATATCCGCTAATCGAGATTAAGGATTATACCATTACGCTTTATACTATCCTTATTTTTCTTGGCATAATTCTAATCACTCGCATCGTAGCGTACTTATCTAAAGTCATTATTGTCAGAAGCTTTCAGCGCAAAAAAATTGATGATTTAGGTAAACAGTACACCCTAACTAAAATCAGTACATACTTCATCTATGTTATTGGTTTTGTGGCTGCTGTAGAATCAATTGGTATAAACATTGGGCTTCTAATTGCCTCATCAGCCGCCCTTTTTGTTGGGTTAGGTTTAGGACTTCAATCTATTTTTCAAGATATGGTTTCTGGTTTCATTCTTCTTTTTGAAGGTGTTGTCAAGAAAGGCGATATCGTTGAAATTGAAAATAAAGTGGGTAGAGTTGAGCAGCTAGATATCAGAACTTGTAAAATCAGAACCCGAGACGGAATTATGATTGTAGTTCCAAACTCAAAACTTACTGGAAACGATGTCATCAATTGGAGTCACAGTAACTTGGTAACTCGCTTCAATATTAAGGTTGGAGTAGCTTATGGATCGGATACCGATTTGGTGAAAAAAACACTCGAAAACTGTGCCCGAAACCACAAAGATGTATTGGAAGATTATCCCATTCATGTTCGTTTTGAAGACTTTGGTGACTCGGCACTTATTTTTGAAGTATTCTTCTGGGCAATCAAAACATGGGAAATTGAATTCATAAAAAGTGATTTGCGCTACAGCATTGATAAAGCGTTTAGAAATCACAAGATTCAGATTCCTTTTCCACAAAGAGATCTGCACATTATTTCCGATCAAACAAAATGATTGTTTAAACCCAACCTATCATTCTGATTTAGCGTATATTCTAGTTCAAAACAACCTATTTAGGTTATATTATCTAAAATGCTCGTTAGTCAAAGCCTCATAGAACGTTGTTTACGTGAAGAACGTAAGGCTCAATACGAAATGTACAAACAGTGTTACAGCGTATTGATGAGCATTTGTATTCGCTATGAGAAAAACCGCGAAGATGCTGAAGCACTGTTAAATATGGGCTTCTTGAAAGTGGTTACTAAACTCGACAAATACAACACTGATATTCCTTTTGAAGCATGGATTAGGCGAATCATGATCAATACGGTTATTGATGAATATCGCAAAAACAAAAAAGAAAACGAAACCATAGAATACACTGATTTCGATGATCACCACTACAATCGAAGCATTGATTTCAATGCTGCCGATGCCTACTTTGAGGCTGAAGAACTCCAACTAATGATTAACGATTTACCTGGAGTAACTCAGCGTGTTTTCAACTTGCATGTAATTGACGGATTTAGTCACAAAGAAATAGGTGATCTGCTGAATATTTCAGTAGGTACCTCTAAGTGGCATGTTTCTAATGCAAGGAAAATATTGAAAGAAAAAATAGAGCAAAAAATAAATGCTAACTCGAAGAGTATAACTGCATGAGTAGTTCTAAAAACTTGGATGACCTATTTAAAGACAAGCTCAATTCCCAAAATTTTGAGCCGTCTGAATCTTCTTGGCAGAACATGGAGAACATGTTAACCAACGAGGAAATGGATTCTTTTTTCCGTTCGAAACTTACTCACCGTGAATTTAAAGTGAGTAAACGAGCTTGGAGAAGAGCTGCTGCTATGTTACCTGGTGAAACAACACCTATGTGGAAACGACCACTAGTTGCTGCTGCTTCATTGGCCTTGGTATTGGCAACCAGTGTAACAGTCTATTTGAACCAACCAACAGAAAATATTCAGTATTCTGAAAGAAATTCTGCTGGCATCAATCAACTGGTTGAAATGGAAAAAGAACTAACCTTCACCAACAACAATTCAAATACAATTGCTTCTGATAACACAATTACTCCAAATAACTCACAAAAACCTACCAACCCAAAAACTACTTCTCAAGCTTTAGCAGCCACTGCAGCTGCTTTGAATAACACTGCAAATCATGAGTCAGTTTCTACGACTTCAAAATCAAGCAAAAAACAAAATAGCTTGATTGCTGCTATTGAAGATAAAGCCACAAAAATTTCCAATACATTACAATCCATTACTGGAAAAACTCAAACAGAAACACCACTTCGCTTAAGTCAGTTGTCACTAAGCGATATTGGTAGCTCCGAGTTGAGTCAAGTTGCATTGAATGAAGATGATTTTGATATTTCTGGCTTAAAAGACTTTAAAAAACCAAAAGCTGTTATCAAACATCAAATTGGTTTAATTGGCGGTTTTAATTTAGCCGAAGGCTATTCAAGTGGTGCTTATGCAGATTCTTATAGTGGAAATGTGTTTGGCGGTATTACATACACTCATGCAATAAATCCCAACTTATTTTTAGAATCAGATTTGATCTACCAAGCCAGAAATGGTGTTGGTACCACTAAAACAGAAGAATCAATATCATATGATTTTGGTTACGAACGTCAGGTAGCTACAACTGAAAATCAAACGTTACATTACCTAGAGCTACCAGTTCTATTTGGTATCCGAAAAGGGAATTTACAAATTGCTGCTGGTCCTTCGTTAGCATACTTGATGACTTCTAAAAACCAACAAACTTTAGAATATCAATCTTCACTTGGCGACTGGACTGAAACAAAAGTTTCACACGGAAAAAGTGGCGGGATAAACAGTTTTGATTTAGCACTTTGCGCTAGTGTAGAATATGAAGTTCTGAGCAAATTAGGAGTTGGATTGAGAATGAACTATGGTTTGACAGATGTAACAAACGATAGTTACTTTGCCAACAACGCCAGCGACCATAACATTCAATACAGAGCCTTTTTATCTTACAAGCTCTTCAAATTCTAAATGAGAGGGTTCCATTACATATGGGGTGCTTTTATTGGATTTCTCACTCTTGTATCTTGTCAAGAGATTGAAGAACCCGAGTTAACATCAAATGAAGTTGTATTCTACTTGAATGGCGATGTTGATGGTAATTCTTTTTTAATTCAGGCTGGAGAAGAAGACTACTTCATGCATACAAGCTACTCGCAAGATTCAGTAGATGTGTATGAGTTTTATGGTCGATTAACATCAACCAATTGCAATGGAAATGAAGTTTGTCCTGGTATTGGTATTTCGTTTAGAGATAATCAAACCAGTTCAACAAATGGAACTTCAAACATTGAGGCTTCAGTAACTCCCAAGAATTACTTATTTCGATCTCAGGTTGATTCCTCTTTATCAGGTTATCGAGTTCAATTTACAGACAATTCTTACGCACAAAACAACGTATCTTATTTCTGGGATTTTGGTGATGGATCAACATCAACAGATCCTAATCCAGAACATATTTATGATGCGAGTTTTGCTCCAAGCGTTATAGCTTGTTTAACTGTAACAGATTTAACTACTGGTTCATCTAGTACTATTTGTAACGTGGTTAATCTAACGGGAGATTGTTACGCAACTTTCACTTATTCCTTTGCAAACGACTCTACCTTACAAGCTTTAAATTCTATTGAATTTGGAACATCTCCTTTTACTTATTTGTGGAATTTTGGAAGTGGTTATTTACCTCTAAGTAGCCAGCCCACACCTGATTTTACAACTGTAGATTCCATGCGAATTTGCGTTCAAATCACCGATGCAAACGGATGTGTATCATCTATGTGTAGATATGTTGTTGCACCAAATCCGCAAATTGATTGTGCAGCTGGTTTCGAGTGGACAAAAAGCACCGTTAATACTCCGAATTTATTGGACTTAAGTGAGGTTTCATTAAACTACACGGATGACGCTGGTAAGGTATGGACATCAAACTCATACGATCAGCCAAACAGTAGTTATTTCACAGTTAGTGATGTTGGTAATTACAAAGAGAACAACGCTGGCGAACCAACAAAACATGTAGCAATTACAGGAAATTGCTTGCTGTACGGAGATTCGCAATACGACTTTGTAATGCTTACTATTTCTGAAGGTTCTATTGCAGTAGCTTATCCGAAGTAGGCTGAATATCTTTCACCATCAGTTGTAAGGTTGAAGTCCCGTTCCAAATGTTTTCTTCAATCGTATAAACTACGCTAATAGGCTCACCAGATTGAATAAAATGAATCTGATCTGCCATTCCAAAAGCAATTCCATTTAACTCAACACCATTTTGCTCAAGAGACACTTTTAAATGTGTTTGATCTGAACCAACAACTTTACTTTTTCCTGTGTCTCTCACATGATGTGAAACAAAAGTTGGCTTCATATTTCGTGGCCCAAATGGTGCCATTCTTTTGAGCGTATTGTAGAATCTTCTGTTGATTTGATCGAAAGTTAATTCAACATCAATCTCAATGGTCGGAATCAACATTTCATCTGTAATAGTAGCACTTACAACCTCATCAAATTTTGATTTGAAATCTTCAATCCTATCTAATGAAATCGTTAAACCTGCTGCGTATTTGTGTCCACCAAACTGCTCCAGCAAATCACTACAAGCCTCTATAGCAGAATGCACATCAAAGCCCTTAACACTTCGCGCACTACCTGCAGCTACATCACCACTCTGTGTTAACACAATAGTTGGCTTATAATGAGTTTCTATCAACCTTGAAGCTACAATTCCAATTACGCCTTTGTGCCATTCTGGATGAAAAACTACCGTGCTTTTAGCAGCCATCAATAATGGATTTTCAGCTATCATTTCCAAAGCTTCGGCTGTAGTCCCTTGATCGTAATCTCTACGTAATTGGTTGTGTACTGTAATTTGTTCAGCCAAACGCTTAGCTTCTATCGCATTGTTTGAGGTTAACAGGTTTACAGCTTCACTACCGTGTTCCATTCGTCCAGCTGCATTAATCTTAGGTCCAATTTGAAATACCAAATCGGTAACTGTAAGCGATTTTTCATTCGCCTTTTCACCTAATAACTCGGCAAAACCCAAACGGGGATTTCTCTCTAATTGCTGAATCCCTTGATATAACAAAGCCCTATTCTCTCCAATTACAGGCACAATATCGCAAGCTGTGCTCACAGCTACAAAATCTAACAACGAGTAAATCTCTTTGTCTTCGATACCTATTTTTTGAGCCAATGCTGATAAAAGTTTAAACCCTATTCCGCAACCAGTAAGTTCTTTAAATGGATAATCACAATCGGATCGTTTTGGATCCAATACGGCTAATGCCGGAGGAAGCATTTCATCTGGTAAATGGTGATCGCAAATAATAACATCCACATCATTATCTTGAGCGTAGGCTACCTTATCAATAGCCTTGATTCCACAATCTAAAACAACCATCAAATCAAAACCTTCATCAATTGCAAACTGAACTCCTCGATAGGAGACTCCGTAGCCTTCGCCATAGCGATCAGGAATGTAATATGCGTAATTATGATACTCAATATTGCTCAGGAAAGTACACATGAGCGATACTGCTGTAGTTCCATCAACATCGTAATCGCCATAAATGAGAATTCGTTCATTTCGATCTAATGCCAGTGCCAATCTACCAGCGGCTTTATCCATGTCCTTCATTAAAAAAGGATCGTGTAGCTGCTCCAAATTAGGATTGAAAAATGCTTTGGCCTTATCAAACGTATCTATGCCCCGCATAATGAGCATCTGAGCTAAATGCTCTTCTACTTTCAGTGCCGATTTTAACTCTTCAATCTTTTCGGCATTAGGCACTGGTTTCATTTGCCAGCGGTACATAACAGACGAATTACTCATATTTGT
>CAJWSQ010000167.1 GCA_913045895.1 uncultured Flavobacteriales bacterium
ACTTCTTGGGCATGTGTAGTATACTCCAAACCCAAAATAAATAGACTTAAAACAATTACAAACAAACTTGACCTTCTCATAAAGCAGCGCGAAAGTAAGTTATAAATCACATTTTAAACGCTAATTTAAAACCAATTTGATTGCTAAAGCTATAAAAATGAGGCCAGTTACCTGTTCTAAGCGATGAGAAACGTTAAAAAACAGTGATCTTGTTTTGGCGTTTCCGAAAAGAATAGAAACAATGCAAAACCAAATAAATGTACTTATAGCTAGGTATAATCCGTAAACTCCTTGTAGTAAAATAGGTGTGGAATTTGATACAACAGTGATGTAAAGGGTTAGAAAAAATAATGTTGCTTTTGGGTTCAATGCATTTGTAAAAAATCCTTTTCTAAAAGCTTTCTTAAATGAAATAACCTCATTTGATTCTTTTAAATCTTCCAGTTTTTTCATTGGTTTAGCCATCATACTTTTAACACCTAAGTAACCTAAATATGCAGCTGCTGCATATCTCAAACCTGTAAATAACCATTCGGTTTGTTGTATGAAAAGACCAATGCCCAATAAGCTGTATGTAACATGTAGAAAAATTCCCGTAGCAATACCAGCAGCGGTGTATAAACCTACTTTAATGCCGTATTTCATACTTTGATTTACTGTTATCACAAAGTCTGGTCCGGGGCTAATAACAGCCAAAAGATGTAGTCCAGCTAGGGTTATGAATTCTGTCCAATAATCGTTCAAAATCAAAAATGCTTTCTCCACACAATTATACCAATTATGTGGTATTGAATTCCCGCAATGAAACGTATTCTTTTGCCTTGTTTAAATTCAATCTAAATAAACTAAACCGAATAGGCTTTATTATGAAATTAAAGTATTTAGCGATTGCGTCATTTGCTTTGTTGGCGTTCTCATGTAAGAAAGACGATGACGATAACACAACTACTTCTAATCAAACAAATACGTTAAAGGCTCAAGTAGTTGAATCGTATTCTGAGTTAGTATATCGTACGTATTCAGATGCATATGATAGAGCAGTTGAAATGGAAGCTGCAATTAATGCATTTGTCGCAAATCCATCTGAGAGTACACATCAGGCAGCGAAAACAGCTTGGTTGGAAGCTCGCGAACCTTATGGGCTTTCAGAAGCTTTTCGTTTTGGAGAAGGACCAATTGATGATGAAGATGGACCAGAAGGTTTATTGAATGCTTGGCCGTTAGATGAAAGCTACATTGATTACACTTATGCTGATGCAAACTCTGGCATTATCAACGATACGGTTAACTACCCAACTTTAGATAAGGCAACACTTGAGTCATTGAATGAAGCAGGTGGTGAAACCAATATTTCTGTTGGATATCATGCTGTAGAGTTTTTGCTATGGGGTCAAGATTTAAATCCGAATGGAAATTATGACAATGCTGGACAGCGTTCATATACAGACTATGAAGTGGGAACAACAGCTAATGCTTCACGTAGAGCAGATTACCTGGTTTATTGTGCTGAAATGATTTCATCTCATTTACAAGATTTACGTGATGAGTGGGCTGCTGGAGAATCAAACTACAGAGCTCAATTCACATCAGCTCCAGTAGATGAGTCATTAGCGAAATTGATGAAAGGGATGTCCATTTTAAGTAAAGGTGAATTGGCAGGAGAGCGTATTTACGTTGCTATCGCTAATCAAGATCAAGAAGATGAGCATTCATGTTTTTCAGATAACACACACCGCGATATCATTACAAATGCTCAAGGTATCAGCAATGTGTTTTTCTGTAACTATGGAGGAACAACACCTTACACTGGTTACTCATTACATGCCTTGTTAACATCAAAAAATGCAACACTTTCTTCAGAAACTGCGGCATTAATTTCAGGTTCAGTTGGCTTGGCAGAAAACATGCATATTCCTTTTGATGAGGCTTTAACAAATCCTTCTGATAGAGATTATTTACTTGAATTAGTTGCAAATTTGCAGCAACAAGGTGATAAATTGGTAGATGCAGGTTCAGCTCTTGGAATTTCAATTACAGCTGAACTACCAGAATAAAATATAAAAAGAAAGTCGTGCGATTAGGTGTTAAATCAATAGCGGTTTTAGCAGTAGCTGTTTTTCTTGTTTGGGGATGTAGAAAAGATGATGAAGATTCGTCTAATTCTAACACATCAACCGAAGATGGCATGCTTGCAGGATCATTTACCATTTATGATGATTCTCCCAGTGCATTTAGTTTTCCAGGAACTCCTGTTTCAAACGAAAACGATTTGCGTTTTTACAACGGGAACTCACTTTTTAAAAAAGCATGGGTTGCATACGGAGCTTCAACAACTGCTCGCGATGGTTTAGGCCCGACTTTCAACAGCAACAATTGTTCAGGATGCCATCTGATGGATGGCCGTGGTAGAGCACCTGAATATTTTGGTGAAAAATCTAGTGGATTTTTAGTGAGATTAAGTGTTCCGGGAATGGGTTCTGATGGAGGACCTATTCCCGAACCTACATACGGAGGCCAGCTTCAAAATCAAAGTGTGATGGATTCTGTTCCTGTAGAAGGTGAGGTTCGTGTAACCTATCAAATTCAAACCGGTACATATCCAGATGGAACACCTTATGAATTACAAGTACCTACTTATGCATTCGAGAATTTAGGTTTTGGGCCAATGAGTGCTGATGTACTTACATCGCCTCGTGTGGCAAATCAGATGATTGGTTTGGGTTTGTTAGAAGCTATTTCTGATAATGACATTTTAGCTTTAGCAGATGAATCTGACGCTGATGGAGATGGAATTTCAGGCAAGCCGAATTACGTTTGGAATATAGAGCAGGGTAGAGCTACACTTGGTAGATTTGGTTGGAAAGCCAATCAGCCTAATATCAAGCAACAAGTTGCTGGAGCATTTCACGGAGATATTGGAATCACATCATCTTTATTTCCTGTTAACAATTGCCCTGATCCACAAAATGTTTGCGCCAATGCCATTGGTGATACGGCACTAGAAATTGAAGATCATACTTTGAGTGATGTGGTGCTTTATAGTTCTGTTTTAGGAGTTCCTCGTCAGCGCGACTTCAACACAACTGATGTGATTGAAGGTAAAAAGCTATTCAAGCAAATTGGATGTGTGAAATGTCATAATGATAATTATACAACAGGAATTCACCCTGAAATTCCTGAATTATCAGGAATAAACATCCATCCCTACACGGATATGCTTTTGCATGATATGGGACCAGGTTTAGCCGATGGAAGGCCAGATTATGAAGCCAATGGAAACGAGTGGCGTACTGCTCCACTTTGGGGGATTGGTTTGTTTGAAATGGTGAATAATCATACAAACTACCTCCACGATGGTAGAGCTAGAAACATTGAAGAAGCTATTCTTTGGCATGGAGGTGAAGCTGAGCAAGTGAAAAATCAGTTCATGAATTTATCGGCTTCGCAAAGAGCCCAACTCATCACTTTTTTAAATTCGCTGTGATGAAAAAAATAGTGGCTTTTGCTTTCATAGCGGTTCCTTTTTTGATTTGGAGTTGTAGTAAAGATGATGATTCTACTCAAACAACTTCAACAAACGATCAAGCAGCTAATCGCGTATTAATGATGCAGTCTGTAACAGACAATTGGTTACTTCCACATTTGGATACTCTGGTTTCTGAATCTCAAGAATTGCAATCATTAGCACATCAATATCAAGCTAATCCAACTGAATCTAATTTACAGTTGGTAAAAGATCAATGGCTAATAGCGGCCAAAAGTTGGGTAGCGATTGAGTGTAGCAACATAGGAGATGCTAAGTACACGTTTTTATATGCGAATGCTTACACATATCCTATTGATACAACTCGAATCAATGATCTATCATCTGATTCAGTAACCAATGAAATCATTACAAATGCTCCTTCAAATGCAATTGGATTAGCAGCAATAGAGTTCTTGTTGTTTGAGCAAGATCTTTCAAATCAAAATGTAAAACTGCAGTCGAAGCATTTTACTGACTGGCTAGTTGGATTAACTGATGCCTTTTACAGCAATGCAGTCTCAATAAAAGATTTTTGGGTTGATGAGTATGCATCAGAATTTAGAGCGAATGAAGGAACTGGAACTTCAGAACCCATTTCTCTAATCTTCAATGGAATGGTAAGCGCTATTGATTATATGAAAACCAATGAATTGGGTGAGGCGCTTGGTAAAACAGGATATCAGCCAGACACAACTCAGTTGAGAGCTTTTTATTCAGGATATAGTAAAGAGCTTTATCAGGCTCAGTTTGCATCTATTTATGATTGCTACAATCGTGGAGATTTAGGTTTTGATTGGTTGATTTCTGAAATGAAATTAGATTACTCCAACCAATTGGCTACAGAGGTTATTGGTAGTTTTAAATCTACTTCTTCTGATATTTCAGCAACTCCAAGTAATTGGAATCAAGGTGTAGAGAATCAAGATCAGTCTTTAGAAGATTTGTACTCTGAAATCACAACTCTTATTCGATTGAACAAATCAGACGTAGCGTCACATTTGTCGCTTACGATTACTTTTTCTGATTCAGACGGAGACTAAAGTAAGTTTCCTACTCCAAATAAAAGTGAGTAAAGCAATGCTGAAATAGCAGTTTGTTTCAGCATCGGATCCAATTCTTTGGGCTCTGTATTTTGCATTACTTTCTTGATTTGCACCACAAAAATGGGAACAACAATCAAGTAAAGGTTTTGCCAGACTCCAGTTGGTCTTACGCTGATATAAACTACAGAAAGAAATATAGCCGAAAACAGAATTGTGGCGTGGTAAACTTTAGCCTTTTTCTCGCCTAACATGACAGCTAAAGTGCGTTTCCCCACTTTTTGATCGCTAATTCGATCACGCATATTGTTGAGGTTGAGAACAGCAACTGCAATAAAACCAATTGAAGTAGCTGGTAACATAATCTCCCAAGGCAATTCGTTGGCATGCAAATAGAATGTGCCCGCAGTGCCCATCCATCCGAAGAAAATTAAAACGAATAAATCGCCCATGCCTTTGTAGCCATAGGCATTTTTACCCACTGTATATTGTATTGCTGCCCAAATAGCTCCAATTCCTGCAACTAAAAAGAAAGCCCATTCTTTCCAGGTATTTAAAGAAACCCACAGCAAAATAATTCCAGATAAAAAGCTCAAACCAGCAAATATGTAAAGCGCTTTTTTCATGGCTTCATGTGTGATTGCCCCAGACTGGATAGCTCTTGCTGGGCCAACACGTTCATGGTTATCGGTTCCTTTTACGCCATCACCATAGTCGTTGGCGAGATTGGATAAAATCTGCAAAAACAAGGTCGTCAAGAAAGCCCAAAGAGCTGTTTGCCATTGAAACTCACTGTAGCTTGCTGCTAATAAAGTTCCTAAAATGATGCATGAAAGTGAAAGTGGTAAAGTGCGCAGCCTAAAAGCTTCAATCCAAGCTTTCATAGTTTAGTTTGTTTTGATTGCACGAAAGTAATCTTTCAAAACTTGATCGTTTTCAAATCGTGGTGTACAGATTTCTAAAATCGTGGCTTTTTTGGATTGATATAAATCTTCTAATGCCGATTTTACCTGATTTTGCTGATCAATTGATTTGAAATCTACACTGTAAGCATCGGCAATTCCTTTGGCGTTAAACTGATGGTGACTTTCAAAATACCTTTCCAATTCGTTAGTTCCAGAAGGGCCATTAATGATTCTGAAAATGGATCCCCCTTGATTATTAATCAAAATCACTTTTAAATTATCTGGAACATGTTGATGGAAAAAAGCATTGGAATCGTAGAAGAATGAAATGTCTCCAGTAATCATGACCACAGGCTTATCCGTTTGTGTTGCGAATCCGACAGCAGTTGAGGTAGATCCATCAATTCCACTGGTTCCGCGATTACCGTAAAACGTTTGACCGGCTTTCCAATCGTACAACTGCATATACCTCACAACCGAACTATTTCCTTGCTGAACAACAGCATTTTCAGGAAGTGTTTGATTGATTTGATTGAATACAAACATGTCAGAGAAAGGAACTTGATCTACAAATGTTTGATGAGCCAATCTATTTTCTCGACTAATCTCAACCCACTTTTTACTGGCCGAATTATTAGTGGGTAAAACATCTAGGAGTTCTAATAATTCTTCGGGTTCTATGTCTAAATGATGTGTCAAACACATGTATGTATCCGTTGGTTGGTGGCCAACATGCCAGTGTTGTTCAGCTGTATTTTTTCGTAACCAGAATTTGATTTTCTTCGATACAATAGGGCCACCAATGGTGATCAACAAATTTGGTTTGAGTTTCTGGTTATCATCTTCGGTTAAACCTTCAATGGTTCTATCGATACAAGTAACAAAATCAGGGTGATGTAAGTTAGATGTTGTTTCGGTAAAAACAGTCACCTTTCTGCTTTCAACCAAGTTAGAAAGCAGTTTTTGAAGAGTTTCATTATTACTTTGAAGCCCAGCCAGAACAAACACATGGCCGATGTTTTTCAAAGTGTTTATGAGTCGAGTTTTTGTTTCGTTCGTTAATGATCTTGAAACGGCTACTCGCTCAATATTTTTTACAGAAACGGCAGGTTTTTCAACTTGATTGTAAAGCGGTTCATTAAGTGGTACGTTGATATGAACTGGTCCAAATGGAGCTGTTAAAGCCGAGTTGATAACCTCATTAATGGAGCGTTCATTGTACCATTTTTCAGAAGCATTGGATGGATTTCCATTCAATTGGCCTTCTGCTTTGATGTGATTTTTCAAAGCACCAACTTGACGAATCGTCTGTCCATCTGCCTGATCAATCCATTCTGCTGGTCGATCAGCTGAAATTACAATAAGTGGAATATGCTGATAAT
>CAJWSQ010000168.1 GCA_913045895.1 uncultured Flavobacteriales bacterium
CTGCACGGTAGTAGTCTTTTAGTGCAGAGTAATAATTGAGCATCATGTCAGCATTTCCACCTTTGGTAACGGGTGGCATTTCCTTAACCTGATCTAAATAGATTAGCCCTTCATCAAATTTGTTTTGCTTGAATTTGAGTTTCGCTAATTGAATTCCTGCGAATGACGAGCTGGTATATTCACCTTTGTGTTTACAGTAAGTAAAGTCTTTTTGGAAAAGCTCTTCCGCTTTATCAAGGTCATCTTTACTGTAATAATACATCCCCAGATTTCCTGATAATATACCAATCCAGGTTGAGTCAAGAATATCAGGAGATGATGCAATGTCTAATGCTTTTTGAATATAGTTTGCTGAACAGTCATCGTCTTGATGCAAACAAATGAGTGCAGCATTGTTGTATATGTTAATCTCATTTTGGTAAGAATTAAAAGGGTAGTAAACAGCAGTATCTAAGTAGCTTTTTGCTTTTTCATAATCTCCAAAGTAGTAGAGTACATTGGAGTATGCCTCAATAAACTCGTTTACTCTTGGAAAGTTTTCGTACCCCAGTTTTTTTAACTCTTTATCTAATTCTACCAGCTTTTCAAATGCTTTGGGGTAGTTTGAAACATGGACATAATGAATAGATAACCAAAGCAGCAGGTCGCATTCTTGTTTGGTTTTATCGATGAGCCTTAACTGCTCAATTTGAGATTGAACGAATTCTTTAGCAGTATCTTCATACCCTTTATCCATGAAGAAGTTTGCCTTTGTCTCAACCCAATAAGATCTTAAATTATCTCTGTCTTTTTCGTTTCTAGATTTTTCAATGTATTGGTCGAGGACATCAATTCCTTCCTTTAGGGGTAAATCTCTAATTTGATTCTTGTAAAGAAAGCAAATACTATCAGCTACTTGATTTTTGGGATACTTACTGAGTGTGTTACCTTTAGCGTTGGCACAATTAAAAAATGACCCCATCAAAAATAGAAGAGGTATTAAAAACAAATAACGCTGAAATTTTTGTGTGGAAATCAAGGTAACTACATTCATCGGTAAAGATGACGTAATATTAATTTAAAAGTATCGAGATGAAAAATTTTATTGTTGTAAATACGAGAATGCTTTTATTTCAGCAGGGTTACTGATCCAGTAGTGTTAACATCTAAATTATTCTGATCAGTAAAATTCAGTTTCCAGAAATAGGTTCCTTCAGCAACTTCACTTCCGTTATTTTTACCATCCCATCTTTCATTCAGATTAGATCCTTCCCAAACTGTTTTTCCCCATCTATTGAAAATAACCATGTGATAGTTTCTGAGAATACAGGATTCGTTTTCATCAACAAAATAGAACTCGTCATTAACACCATCACCATTTGGAGTAAATACGTTAGGGACTTTCCAAATGCAGTCACATTCAGAATCTATAACTATAACGGTATAAGAAGTGTCTGATAAACATCCATTTGAGTTGGCAAATGCACTTATCGTGTATGATGAATCGGTAGAATTTGTGTAGTATTCGCCAGTAGAATAATCAGGTAACCAAGTTATTGTTGCATTAGAAGAAGAAGTAGTTGCTACAACTTCAAATTCATCACCTGGGCAAACAACAACGCTATCTACAGTTGAGATAGTTGGGATTTCATTAACAAGAACTCGAGTTGAGTCAGATTCGGATATACACTGATATTGCGTAATGTATACCGTAAAACTAGTGTCGCTTGAAGGGCTTACAACTACACTATCTTGATTCATTTGAATGTTGTTCCAATAAATTGTTGTTGGGTGCGAATTGTCGTAACTGATATGAACTGTAGCAGAGTCTCCATTACAAATTTCTTGTTGAGAATCTATAGTAACCGTTGGTATAGGATTAACCAAAACAGTTACCGTGTCTGATGTGGCACATCCATTATCGGATTCACCTTCAATGATGTATGAAGTTGAATCAGTTGGAGAAACATAGATTACAGAATCTGTATAATTACTAGGACTCCAATTAATACTATTTAGAGGTAATGTTGAAGTGTAATAAAGTTCAGTTGTATCTCCAAGGCAAATAGTTGTATCACCGTATGCAGTTATTTCTGGATATGGAGTTACAACTACACTAGTTGTAGCATTGTTTGATCCACAATTTTGTGGAGAAATTGCAATTGCTGAGTAAGTAGTATTAGATGATGGAGCAACAGTAATTGTATCGTCTGTATGTAGTCCGGGGAACCATGTAACATTTGACCCAGGGATATCTGTTGTGGCAATTAAAGTAATTGAATCACCCTCACAAATAGTGTCGCCACCTGAAAGTGTTAATACGGGTTGAGGAGGATAGCTAATATGGATGGTGTCTGAGTATGTACATACATCAGAAAATGCAATGTCATCTATGGCAAAATCATTACCTGATGGAGCAGTGTTTTGGTTTACAATGGCAATTGTTGCAGTTGTATTTGCTCCAGAGTTCCATGTAGCTGTAAATTGTTGCCAGTTGCAAGTATTAGATGAAAGATTAAATGAAGAACCTATGTTACTTCCGTTAACAGAAAAAGAAAGTTGAGCTGGGTTCGAAGATACTACAGACATTCCCCAAGCAGAAAAGGTGTAATTGGTGTTAGGTTGAACAGTAATTGTTTGTTCCCAAACACTAAGGCCGGCAACACTAGACCCATTAACTACAAGCATCGATCCTGAAGCATTACCAACAGTGTGGTCGTAACAATTGATGAAATTATTGTGAACTAATGATGAGTTAGAAGTAACAGCATATTGTCCTTCATTACTAAGCAAACCCCATGTACCACCAGTACCAGGTATATAATCGCTTTGAAACCCTGTAGCCCCTCCATTGAAGTCGCCATTGGTTACTGCGTTTGATAAGTATTCATATCCAGTACACCAAAATGTACCAGCTTGACCAACAGTTACAGCTTGATTGTGAGAATTATTAAACCATGTATATCCGTCTAAGCCCGAAGGGGCTGTTATTGTAATATTTCCACCGCAGTTAATTACAGTATCATTTCCCAAAGAGAAATTAAAGTTACACTGCGCAAAAACAGACTGTAGTGAAAGTATGCAGATTACTATAGTTATGAATATACTTCTCATTGATTTGTTTTTCAATTTATTATAAAGCTGAATTGTTTAATAATAAGACAGCATGAGCAACTATTTAGTTGCTCATGCTGTTTAAAAAAGCTTTAGTGATTAACTACTAATCGATAAACTTCACTCGCTTTTTTCTCATTCACAAGGTTTACTATGTAAACACCATTGTTCCAACTAGAAACATCTAATCGTATCTGGTTTTGGTTAGAAACAACTTGATTTTGAATTAACTGACCACTCAAATTATGAATGGAAATAGTTTCTATGGTTGATTCTCCCAAATCAAATACAACCTCATTGCTTGCTGGGTTAGGATAAATTTGAACTTCAGATTTATTGATATCATCAATACCAACTGCGTAAGTAACTTTTACACTTTGACTAACAGAGTGGATTCCACAACCGAACTCACTATTCAAGAAAACGGTTACATCATAAGTACCCGTATCTCCATAAGTGTGGTTTGTTGATACACCACCATTTAATAGTTGGTTGTTATCGCCAAAATACCAATCGTAAGTGCCAACATTTGCAGGGTTAACTACGAAGAATGTGTAATTGTATCCATTTCCAGATGCGAACACATAATCAGCAGTTGGAGCATCCGCAATTTCTACATCAATACTTGCCATAGCAGAGCAACCAACGGAATCTGTTACAGAAACTGAATAAGTTCCTTCTTCGGTAACGGTTAATGTTTGAAGTGTCCAGTTGTTTTCACTCCATAAATAAGCGTTCATTCCAGCTCCAGCGTTAAGTAAAATGGAGTCGCCTTCGCAAATGGTAGTATCATTTCCTAAATCAATTGCTGGATAGTTGTTTTTAACTTCAAATACACCCAAATCTTTATTACAAGTAGCATCAGATGGATTGCTCATCCATAAGTGATAAAAACCTGGTGTTAATCCGCTAAAAGTACTAGAAGCTTGCCATGTTGTTGGCGCAGACATATTATTAGCTCCAGCTGTGATTCCATATTGCAATGCACCTGAAATAAATGTGATATCGCTGATAGCATGTCTTTCAGCATCTCCACCTGTGGCAGCTGTAAATGTATGTTCCCAAGTTGATAGATCTTCATTTAAGAATGATGCTGGTAATTGTACATCACTAAAAATAACACTTCCACCAACTGAAACCGTAGCTAAGCCATCATTGCTTATAGCTAATTGTACAGGAACATCAACTTGTCCTTTCCATAAGGTTGTATTTGGAGAAAAAGCCAATACCTCATTTGTGTTAGGACCATATGCTGTTGTACTTCCCCAGCCATAAACCAAGTAAATACCTACAACGTTACCATTTGTACTTGAATTTCCTGCTGCATCGAAGCATAGTCTTAGTTTACTTCCCGTTCCATTATGGTTATAGCTAGATGTGTTAATATCATCAGCAAATGAATAACAAATGCCATCTGCACCGCCTGTTCCATAATTATTTATTGGTTGATCTACAGTTAGATCAAAGTTGATTGTAAATGCGTTACTAGATGAAGATGTTGAAGGATGATTAAATAAAAATCCACCACTAATTCCAGTTGCAGAAGGCGTACAAGCTATTTTATTACCATCATAAACAGCACTTCCAAAAAGATTGACATTACTATTAGATCCACCAGAAAAATCAAGTTGAAGAGATGTATCAGTTGATGTTTGTCCAAATGCATTGTACAGTTCTAAGCTACCCGTTGGATTTAAGCAATTTACTTGAGTAGTATCTACATCAGCTCCAAAACCAACAACAACTTTTGCGTTTACTGGATTCGATATAGAGTCCAAAGGACAAGCTGAGCTTCGCATATCAACTGTAAACTCATAAACGCCATCTGTTGATGGAGTAAACCCATACAAGTATCCAAATGCTCCCCAAGGCATTACTACAGTACCAGATGTATCTGTCCACTGAAATTCCCAGTTTGCTGAACCTGATAATGCAGTTGGATAGCCGTCTAGTTCTAATGTGACACTGCTACCAGCTGAACAAATATTTGATGGAATACTAGAAACCTTAGCAGAAACATCAGTTACAGGAGATACAAAAGCTGTCGCAGTAGTGATACAATTGTTGGTGTCTGTAGCTTCTACTGTGTAAGTAGTTGCTTGAGCTGGGTCTGCAGATACAGTAGCTCCAGATGTTGAACTTAGCCCCGTTGAAGGACTCCAGTTATAGGTTACAGGTCCATTATTTACAGCAGTTAAACTTACCGATGAACCCGGACAAAATGCATACGCATCGGGCGATACACCAACTGAGTCTGGTGTAATTGTTTGAACGGTTACGGGTAATGACGTGTCAGACAAGTTGCTTGCGTTACAAGAAACCACGCAACGAAAAGCTGTAGTTGTAAATAAAGGTTCTGTGGTAGCTGTACTGAAAGTGTCGCCTGAAATATCAGTCCAACCGTTTACCATATCATTGATTTGCCATTGGTAAGTGATCTCAGACGTTCCAGCAAAGCTATTTTGAATACCTAGATTGGTAGTTGTTCCCATACAGATAGCATTCGTATCTGCAACGGTATTACCAGCTGTAGGTACTCCTGTACAAGCTGGATATGGATTCATACTAAACTGCATGTTGTTTCTATATGAATATCTGGTATTGTAATAACCAGAAGTTGCTGGATTTTGTGCGCTAGTTCCAGAGTAAGAGTAATATCTCAAAGCTTTCTCGTCACTGGTTGAAGAATAACGCCAATAGGTATAGTTGTATGTGTATGAAGGTTGAGATTGATTGATGGCAACAACCAAGTTTTCTAAACCATTATACGGAAAAGGAACAGATATAGGTATATCAACCCAGTTTCCAGCAGCCGGAAAATTAATTGGACCAGAATAAACTTGAGTTAAATTAGCATATGGTACCCAATCAAAATTATCATCGAATTTAGTTTTACCTGTATGGCCTAGATATACTTCCCATGTTGCACTTGAAGGATAGTTCCCACTTGAGTAGTATAATCTTATTGTATCAATTGTACCACCAGCTGCATAGCCTCCAGCACTCATGATCTCAGATTGCAAAAAGATTTGCTGACTATAAGTTCCTGATGGATAAGAGGAGTAATATGGAAGGTTAGAAGTTGTTGAGGTACTAGTCCCAATTGTAAGTGTTGTTGATTGAGCTACTGAAGAGCTATGGAACGCAAAAAAGGAAATAAATAAAAGAGCTAAAATAGCAGGGATATTTGGGAGTTGGTAGGGTTGTTTTAGTTGATTTGAGTTTTTCATGTTAGTTTAGTTAAATAGATTAAGTTTCTCGATTTTCGAATTTAGTGAGAGGGATGTACTTTTCTTTAAATATCAGTGAGACAAAAAGAAGACATGTTAAGTAGTTGTTTTACAGTGGGTAACAAGAGTATTGTCTCGGGTTGAAACTCTATTTATGATATTTGAGAGACAGTTTTAAATCAAGTTTATATGAACTCTATTTATGAATAGGCGTTATTGGGTTATAGGTATCTAGTCATGATAATCAGTTTTACTCTCGGAATAATATTATTGGTTCTTCTTCCAGCGATTCTTATCTATCATTGGATAAGTCCTCAGTTTGGTGGTAAGGTTTCTGACGACCATATACTTATTTACAGTAAATCAGAGCAATGGCTTGATGATAAATTTGAGAACACATCTCTTACCGAGATGAAATTGGGAATTAAGCCCGTTAGAAAATTAATTGCCGAACGATACCGAAACAGAAATCGACTAA
>CAJWSQ010000169.1 GCA_913045895.1 uncultured Flavobacteriales bacterium
TTTATATGCATAATAAAAATAATAATAATAAATCACAATATTTCATACAAGGACTAAGACCTTTTTCAAGCTCAATACCTAAGACTTTAAAAAAACATTTGAAAAAAGGCGGTTATAATTATTCTAACATTATTGATAATTGGACCCAAATGGTTAGTAAAAAAATATCTGACGCTTGCTATCCAATTACAGTAAAAATGGGAAAAGAGATGAAAAATGGCACTTTAATATTAAATGTGATTCACGGTAAAGAGCTGGAGATTGAATATGAAAAAAAAGAAATCATGGATAAAATAAATAGTTTTTTTGGATACAATTGTATTGGCCAAGTGACTTTAAAAATCGTCCAGGAAAAAGTTAAACTTAACCAAAATCAATTTTCCTCGATAAGAGACTTTTCAAGAATTAATGAAAAAATGAATAAAGTAAATAACAATCAATTAAAAAGTTCGTTAAATAATTTTTTAAAGGCTTTCAATGAAAGAAATAAATAATTTTATCTATAAATTACTATTTTTTATTTTAATTACATTTTCAGTTAACGCTGAAGATAAAATTTTAAAAATCGGTAATGTAGACGCTAAGATTACTGTAAAAGTATTCTCATCACTTACGTGTCCTCATTGTGCTAAATTTCACAAAAATATTTTTGAAGAATTAAAAAAAGAATATATTGATCAAAATTTAGTTCGATTTGAACATCATAGCTTTCCATTAGATTTAGCAGCGTTAAATGCAGAAATTATTGTTAGGTGCCATGTTGATAATAATAAAAATTTTCAATTATTAAGTGAGATTTATAAAAAACAAAATAAATGGGCAGTCGGATCTGATATAAATATCATTAACGAATCTATTAAAAAAATTGGACTAGATTTAGGTTTAGGTAATGCTGATATGAATGAATGTCTTAAAAATGAAGATGCTCAAGACCAAATCTTAAATGAGAGAATAGAAGCTCAAAAAAAATATAAGATTCAATCAACACCAACTATATATATAAACGAAAAAAAATATGAAGGTAATCATGAGTACAAACCATTTAAGAAATTAATAGAAAAAATTTTAAAGAAATATGAGATTTAAAAAATTAGAAATTAACGGCTTCAAATCTTTTTCTGATAAAACAACTTTTTTAATTGAAGACGGTTTGACGGGAATAGTTGGTCCCAATGGATGCGGTAAATCAAATATTGTTGAATCTTTAAGGTGGTGCATGGGTGAAAACTCAGCCAAAAGCATGCGAGGAACTGGAATGGAAGATGTTATATTTGCTGGTACTTCCAATAGACCTCCAAAAAACATTTCTGAGGTAGCTCTGTTGTTAGACAACAAAGCTAAAGATGGTCCTTCTCAATATAGTGAACTTGATGAACTGGTGGTTAAGAGAAAAATAGAAAAAAATAAGGGATCAAAATATTATATAAATGATAAAGAAGTGAGGGCACGTGATGTTCAAACTTTTTTTGCCGATCTATCTACAGGAGCGCATTCACCATCATTAATTAGTCAAGGTAAAATCGGACAGCTTGTAACTTCAAAACCAATTGAGAGAAGAGCGATTCTTGAGGAAGCTGCTGGTATTTCTGGTATTCATGCGAGGAGGCAAGAGGCTGAAACAAGACTTAATGCTGCTGAAAATAATTTAAAAAGAGCTGATGAACTTAGAAGACAACAAGAGAAACAACTTGCTAATTTACAAAAGCAAGCTGAGGAAGCAAATAAATACAAATCAATATCTGAAGAAATTAAAAAAATAGAGGCAGGTCTATACTATTTAAAGTTAATTGAGATTGATCAGAATGAGATGTGTCAAACCCAGAGCTTAGCATAACACTTCCACCAATTCCGCCAAATCCATCACGCTGATTGGCATTTCCGTGTCTAACAGAAACTTGATTAACGCCACTCAGTGGAATTACTGATAAATCAGCTTGCCCCAACATGGCAGAATTCATTTCAACACCATTCCAATAAACGGTTGTTTGCGAGGGATTCATCCCTCTAAATGTGATGGAAGAAAGTTGTCCAGGGCCATAATCACGAATATGCAATCCCGTTTGAGATTGTAAGAAATCATCCAATTGATCACCCGTTTGTTGAGGATCAAGGTTGATCTTTTCCTCTCTAAATACCTTTGGTACGTCTCGTGTATCTTTAACAACTAAAGTCTGGAATTCTTTTCCTAAAAGAGTATCAGGCTCATTGGATTGACCAAAAGAGATCACCGATGAAAATAACAATATGCCTGTTATTGTTTCACGCATTTACGGATATATGTTTTTCCGTTTTGAGTGGTGAAATGCAGAATATAAACTCCAGGTTGTAAATGCTGTAAATTCAGTTGAGAAGCACCTGAGTTGATAGATCGATTAATGACAGGCTGACCTGTTAAACTGTAAACTTGAAGTTGACCGTTCAATGGCGTTTGAACCGTTATTGTAGAACGAAAACTTGTTGGAAAAACCTGAAAAATAGCATCTTGAAAATCGTCAATACCAACCGTTTGATCTAAAATAGCTACAGCATCCAAATCGAATCCACCACTCTCAAAATCAGTTGGATACGGGTCGTTTATCGCATTTCCAGCAGTATCAAAAGAAGCCAAGTTTGGGTCAATCGACCCTATTGCATCTACAATGCGGATATGAGTAATGTTGTTGATGTCTATCAACGAACTGTCAGCCAATTCTTCAAGATCAAAAGGAGTTCCAAAACCGCTTTGGTATTTACCCGCTAAGTTGTTGATGTACGTAGGATCTAAAACTCCGTAAGTTGTAACTTGAGTTGCTGTTTGAGTAGCACTGTGAGCGGGAAAACGAACAAAGTTTATTCCATCTGAACTCACTTCAACAAAAGCCAATTCTAAAAAAAAGCCCTCGTCTATTGGACTGTAGAATCCGTTTTCGAAGACGGCAAAATCATACCCATTTCGGTTTTGTATGGGTACATCGAAAGTTAAGACAGCTACTCCACTATCTCCCAGAGTTACAACTCCTCCATCAGAAGCTCCTAAAGCAGCATATTCAATGCCAGCAGTTACTAAAGGCCCATTCGGATTAGCAATATCAAAAAGTCCACGAGTAATTTCAACTCCTGTTGCCCAGCCTGTAATTGCAGCAGATTGATAGGAAACAGCATTGGTTCCAGCTTCAGTAGCTGCAGGATGGTATGGACCATCCTGCGCTAATGATAAATGAGATATTAAAACAGAAATGAAAAAGGCTAACCTTCTCATTCTACAATGATTTTATCTGTTTGAGTAGAACCCTCACTAGATACCTGAATGATATACATTCCTTTAGGTAACGCTGAAAGATTCATGTTTTTAACTTGTTGTGCTTCGCGTTGCAATTTACCGCTTAAATCGTAAACACGAACTAAATCAACAGTTTGTGAAAAGTTAACTACATCTTTTGTAGGGTTCGGGTAAATTGTAATCGCATTTTGTGCCACATCATCAATACCTAATGGGAATGCATTAATTGCAATGTGAACTGTAGAACAAAATCCAAAAGCGTCACAAGCTTCAATCGATATCGTATCTAGTCCTGAGAAAGAACCAGGGTTGTAAATAACAGCAGAATCTAACAAAGTAGCAGATGTAGCACCACTTAAAGTTGTTGGGTTGTTGAATGAAATAACATCCATCCAATCAGAGTCAACAGCATCAATTACAAAAGTATCTGCTACTCCATATGTATGATAATCTGAAATCCAGTTTTGGTATGGAGGTCTGTTGTAAACCAAGTCGATAGCACTACCAGATATATCTGTTGTGAAGGTATTTAAGATGCTACCATTTTCATTTATTTGCTGCACATTTCCATAAGAGAAAAAGTCAGTATTTTGAATGTAAGACCAATCGTGAAGTGTATCTAAAACATATGCAGAAGGATATAGCGCTGCCCAGTTTGTGATTGTTCCGGTGTTTATGTCATACCAGTCTAAACCACCACCAAAGTCACCCAAAACTGAGTTGCCATCAACAGCAAACAATGAACCACCATACAAAGTAGTATCTGATACATAAGAATCGGTATTCAGTTCTACAGCACTTACACCTGTGTAAAGCACATTATACATGGCATCGTATTTTGTGTTTGTAGCAACCAAATAACCATTTTCAGTTACAACAGCACTTCCGATGTTTGATGATAACGTATCCAAAGAAATCACCCTGTTGAATTCAACTGTTGAGTTGATATCGAATACAGCTACTTTACCAGAATCGTTTTGAGTGAATGTTGTGAACAGTTGGTTGTTGTAATAAGCTAAACCTGTTGTGTTTTCAGTGATTACAGTATCTTGGAAAAGCACGTTAGATAAATCGTTTGCATCAACAGCGACAAAATAGCTTCCTGTAGCACCAAAACCACAATTGAATGCCACAATGTTTTCGTTTGAGTAGATTTTTTGAAGACCAGAAACTCCTGTTTGAGTGGAATCTATGATATTTCCCGTTGGAATATCTACACGAACTAAAGCGTCACCACCTGCAGGGTGACCAAAAGCTCTACCCACATGAACAAAAGCTTGAGTTCCTACTCGATAGATAGCATTTGAAAAGTCTCCAGGAAAGGATTGAATGGTATCAACCTCATAACTAATTGGATCTAGCGTGCACAATTGTACTTGATTGTTAGCAGCACCATAATTTCCACCGGTTGTAAATAGCACTTTTTCAGTGCGACTTTGTGCTTGAACGGATAACAAAGCACATGCTCCAAGAGCTGAAAGTAACAGTTTTTTCATCCTAAAAGTTTTTAAACATTTAAACTCTTAGGGATAATTACATCGGACAGATCACACTTATTGCTTGAGAATAGAAATGAAGCGTAAGCTGAATCCGAAACTTTTATCCCGAAAGTCGAATTCTTAAATTGACTTGGCAGGTCTTCTGACTCTCCTTTTCCGAAACAACCTTCCCATTGCAAAGCAACAGTGGTTTGATATCGTCTCGAAATTAAACCGGATTACAGCTGCGGGAACAGTATGGGATTTACACCCATTTCCCTTTTCATTGAGATCAACAAAAAGTATCACTCAAACCAAATCGCGACAAATGTATAAGAAATCTAGGATTAGAATTCAATAGTTTTTCAACAGTCTATCATCGTTGAACAAGGCCAGCCCTCATTCTAAATTCGCCTGATTCAATTGGAATTCCATTTACACCATTGTATACGGTAAGATCTAAAGTACCTGTAATAAGGTATATAGACATATCATCATTTAAATTGGAATCAATTTTAGAGATATTAAACGAAAAGTTCTGATTCGCTCCAGTACCTGGTCTAGATGAGTACTCAACACCATCAGCATCTCTCCAAATAACTTGAATACCGTTTTGTAGATTGTTAGAATTCGTACTTCCAAAAGCATAAGTACCAGTTCTTAAAGGCTCCATTTGTGCCAATGTATCATAACCTGCTAAGGTATCTCCATCACCGCCAAATGTGTCAGCTAAACAATTAATGAAACGAAATTCAATCTCATTAAAACCAAACCAAGTATCTGTAAATCGAGTTAATTGGATAAATTGAGTACTGCTATCACCACAAACCTCGCCTTTTAAAGTATCAGTTGTGTTATACTGATTTTGAATGCTATCTTGATACACATAAACTGTTGAATCAATTTTAGCCTTGAAGTATATGTCTGTAACAATTGGAATATCATCACCTAATCCCCAATCTGGATTATAAACTGGGTCTGGTTCAACATTCGTGTTTAGTGAGTCTTTCTCACATGCTACAGTAAAAAAAGTGGCAGCTAAAGCTGTAAGGATCCAAAGTTTTCTATTCTTCATAAGACAAATGGTTCGCCCAAATATATTGAAATTTCGATAGTTTAACGCCCTGTTAATGCAATGAAGCCTGAATTCTTTCTAAAATATGATAAACTGCTGGACAGATTTCAGCGTTTTTCACTGTTAAATTACTAATCTGATACATATTCTTTCGGTTAGTATGTGGATACTCCCTACACGCCCTGGGCCTATCTTCATACAAAAAACACGTATTATCTTCTTGCAGCAAAAAACAAGGTGATTGTTGCAATACATAATCTCCCTCATTATCTAGATACAAGTACTTTTCAATAAAATCAACCGATTTCATTTTCATCCGTGAAGCTAACCGATCAATGTCTTTATCGATAAATATTGGACTGGTTGTTTTGCAGCAGTTGGCACATTTCAAGCAATCGGTTTCTTCAAAAACTTCATCGTGAGTATCTCTAAAAAGCTCGTCCATTTCTTTGGGCTTCTTTTTCAAGCGTGCCATCATTTTTTTGTGCGATTTCTTTTTAGCTGTTGCTAGATCTGTAAGTTTCGATAAACTTTGCTCAATCATAATAGTCTGTTCAGATGAGTGCAAAGTTGAAGTATTTCGTGATATATAAGCCCGATGGTATGTTAACTCAATTCTCGCCAGAAGGTGATAAACTGACTCTCAAGGATATGGGATTTGATTTTCCTACTGATGTGTATCCCGTTGGGCGTTTAGATGAATTATCTGAAGGGTTGTTGATTTTAACCAACGACAAAGCACTCAACTCGAAACTTTTAGATCCTAAATTTAAACACAGCAGGTCTTACTGGGCTTGCGTTTCTGGACAAATAACAGATGAGGCTATCAACCAATTGGAAAAAGGTGTTTCTATCAAACTCAAAAATTCATAGAATAATAAAGAATTCATTGATGATAATGCAGGAAACGAACTTTGATAATAATAATAAGGAGAAATTAATTCTAATCAACTCTGGAATATTTGAATTAATTATTTAAACTAGGAT
>CAJWSQ010000170.1 GCA_913045895.1 uncultured Flavobacteriales bacterium
TTATCCGTATGAATATGCCATGGTGGCAAATAATTATGCCAGTGCATTGATGAAATATCCACCAGCTAAACAAGGCGATAATGTTGAGTCAGCTGTGTATTATTTCAACGAGGCATTGTTTGTTCGAACAGCTGAGAACTATCCGTACGAACGAGTGCGAACGATTCTGAATTATTTGGAATCGTGTTGGCAAGCTGATAACATCAATGAAATCATGGAAAAAGCGCGCTACAACGATATGGTAGCCAAGGCTCGTGAAGTGAAATCATTGACGAATGATCCTGATTTATTGGCTCAAGCCGAAGAGCATTTAGAATACTTGAAACAATTGAGTGTAACCCTTTTGAAAAGCTAGTTATGCACGAGATTTCGCTAGTTCGCAACATCTTTAATACACTTGAAGATGAGTTTTCAAAAGAAGATTTAGATCGATTAACTGGAATTGATTTGAAAGTGGGTTTATTGGCCAATGTTGAGCCTACACTCATGCAAAATGCATTTGAAGCAGTTACTGAAACAGAAAACAAGTTTTTGAAAGCCAAGCTTTCCATCAACGTGGTACCAATTCTAGTTGAATGCCCACTTTGTGGCGATGTAGCTGAAGTGAAGAACTACCTGTTTCAATGTGGAAATGGCCATCCTACTAACAATGTTATTCAAGGAGAGGAATTACTTATCGAAAGGGTGCATTTTCAGGAAGATTGAGATTAGAAAGTGTTTTCTAGCCAATCTGAAATCATTACCTTTCTTAAAGAAATAAAGAATTATGTCAGTAGAAAAATCATCCAAAGCAGCACGTGGAACCGTACAGTGCGATAATTCTAGTTTTAGTTTGTTGAAAGCCAACGATTTTATGGCTGAAAACATTCGCAAAACAGTTAAAGAAAAGAACATCCTTTTAATCAATATCACGTCATCAGCGGGTAGTGGAAAAACTACCTTAATGCAAGAAACAGCCAAACGCCTTAAAGATAAACTCAAGATGAAAGTCTTAGTTGGCGATTTAGAAACCGAGCGTGATGCTGATCGAATCAAAGAAGCTGGAGTAGAGGCGTTACAGATTGTTACAGGTGGAATTTGTCACTTAGAAGCTCAAATGGTTTGGCAAGCCATGGATCAAATCGACTTAGAAGGTGTTGATCTTTTGTTTGTGGAAAACGTAGGGAATTTGGTTTGCCCAGCAAGTTTCGATTTGGGAGAGGATTACCGTGTAACCTTGATTGCTACAACTGAAGGTGACGATAAGCCAAAGAAATATCCACGCATGTTTCTAACCAGCGATTTGATGTTGGTTTCGAAGTGTGATTTATTGCCATATCTACCATTTACGGTGGAAGCGGTGACTAAAGATGCACGAGACATTAATCCAGATTTAGAAGTGATGGAAATTGCCAGCACATCTGGACAAGGTATTGATGAGTGGTGCAATTGGTTGTTGGCTAAAGTGAAAGAAAAGCAAGAAGCGAAAGCGGTAACAGCATAAACTTTGCGGGGCTATCACATACATATCAATGGTTGTGTGCAAGGTGTCGGATTTCGGCCATTTGTATATCGGTTGGCGCTAGCATTTGAGCTGAAAGGTTCAGTGAGTAATTCTGGTTCTGGTGTACATATTTACTTTTCGGCTGAGGATGAAACGGCACAAGCATTTTATCAAAAATGCATAGCTGATGCGCCACAAAATGCTTCTATTTCTGAGCATTTGATGGAGGTAATTGAAGTAGATGATTTCAATTCATTTCAAATTATTGAAAGTGATAACTCGGCAGATATAAATCTAGGAATTACGCCAGATTTTGCGATTTGCGATAGTTGCAAAGCTGAAATCGAACAATCAGAAAACAGAAGGGTAGATTACGCTTTTAATACGTGTACCGAATGCGGTCCACGCTATTCAATAATGCAAGAAGTTCCTTTTGATAGAGACACCACAACGATGGATGCTTTTCCAATGTGTGCTGATTGTCAATCGGAATATGAAAATACAAGTGACAGAAGGTTTTATGCGCAAACGATTTCTTGTAAATCATGTGGTGTAAAACTCAACTTGATTGAGAAGTCAGGAGTTGAAATCTCAGATCAAACAGTTTGTATCAACAAAACAGCTCAAGCTATTTCAGCTGGACAAATAGTTGCTGTAAAAGGCTTAACGGGATATTTATTCTGCTGTGATGCCACGAATGCAAAAGTCATTCAAACTCTTCGTGATAGAAAACACAGAAGTCATAAGCCATTTGCTGTGATGTTTCCTGATTTGAATTCCTTATCAGAGTTTAAACTTTCTGATTCTGAAGCAGCACTTTTAACGGGCAAAGTCAGTCCTGTTTTAATTACAGCTATCCCTGAAAACTCTGGTGAATTAGGGTTAGACCAAATTGCGCCACAACTTTCGCAGTTGGGTGTGATGTTACCGAATTCACCTTTGATGCATTTGATTTGTCAAGCTTTTGGAAAGCCAATCATTGCTACCAGTGCAAATATTTCGGGTTCTCCTATTGTGGCTAATGAATCCGAAACATCAATACAACAGTTGTTTTCAGTGGCTGATTTGGTGTTAAGCCACAACCGTGAAATCACTTTTCCTCAAGATGATTCGGTGGTCAAGTTTACACCACAACTCAAAAGACATATTATCCTTCGTAGATCACGCGGTTTAGCACCTAATATTTTTGATGTTAATACTGTAGAAGATGGCGTTTTAGCTCTTGGAGCTGAGTTGAAAGGTTCATTTGCGATGAGTCATTCCAGAAGAACATTTGTCAGTCAATATGCGGGTAACCTGTTGAATTACGACAATCAAGAACGATTCAAAGAGCAAGCCTATCGTTTTCAGCAATTGCTCAAAACAACGCCAAAACGATTTGTTTCAGATTTACATCCTGAGCAATTCTGTCAGCAGTTGTGTTTGGAGTTGGATCCAAGTGGAATTAACACCCAAAAAGTCCAACATCACGAAGCTCATTTTACAGCTGTATTGGCTGAAAATGAGTTGCTGGAATCAGATCAAAATATTCTTGGAATAGTTTGGGATGGAACGGGTTTTGGAACCGATGGCAATATTTGGGGAGGTGAGTTTTTCTCGTATAAACAGGGTGAAATTACTCGAGTTGACCATATCGATGAGTATACTCATTTTGCTGGAGACAAATTCAGTCAAGAACCTCGGTTAGCGGCTCTTTCAATATTTGGCCGAACTGATTTAGTTGAGTCTAAATTCACTGATAAAGAGCTTGATGTTTATTTAAATCGGATGAATGCTTCTGATTTGAAATCAACCAGTATGGGGCGCATATTTGATGCGGTTTCTTCCATTCTTGGACTTACAGATTACAATTCTTACGAAGGTTTTGCTGCCATGCTTGTAGAGCAAAAAGCGCAAGAATATTTTGCTACAATCGGGTATGATTTTGACCTGACTTTTGAATTAGATTCTTCCTCAAAAACGAATATGAGTTATGTGCTGAAGCAAATTGCTAAGGCAGCCTCAAATGGAGAAAAATCTTCGCTCATAGCAGCGAAATTTCACAATACATTGGTTCAATTGATCGATCAAATTGCAGCTGAAAATCAAGCCCAAGTTTTGGCTTTTTCAGGAGGCTGTTTCCAAAATGGAATCCTTTGTGATTTGATTGAAATGCGATTGGGTAAACGCTTTCAATTGGCTTTTCACAAGCAATTGAGTCCGAATGATGAGAACATTTCATTTGGCCAACTCATGCATCCAACTGTTACTCCAATTCAACAAACAATACAAAAACTTCATTCTATATGTGCTTAGCTATACCTGGTAAAATCAAAGAAATTAATGATGTTCCAAACATGGGGCGCATGGCCAAAGTGCAATTTGGAGGAATTGTCAAAGAAGCCAGTATTGAACCGCTTCCAGCTGCAAAAGTTGGCGATTATGTCTTGGTTCACGTAGGCGTTGCCATCAGTATTGTAGATGAGGAAGAGGCTCAAAAGACGTTTCAATATTTGCGAGAAGCAGGAGAATTGGATGAATTAGAGCCTGAATCTATGAACCAAATCGACACGGAATCATGAAATATTTGAGTGAATACCGTGACCCAGAGTTGGTGCAACAGTACTTGAATGAAATCAAGGCAACTGTTACGCAGCCTTGGACAATCATGGAAGTATGTGGTGGTCAAACACACAGCTTAGTTAAAAACGGGATTTTGGAATTGCTTCCAAAAGAAATTACCATGGTTCATGGTCCTGGCTGTCCAGTTTGTGTAACGCCCATTCACATTATCGATAAGGCCGTTTATTTGGCCGAAGAAAAAGGAGTGATTCTATGCTCATTTGGTGATATGTTGCGCGTTCCGGGTTCAGAAAAGAGTTTGCTAGAAGCCAAAGCCAATGGAGCTGATGTGCGTATTTTGTATTCGCCTCTAGAAGCAGTTAACATTGCTAAGCAAAATCCGGATAAAGAAGTCGTTTTCTTTGCTGTGGGATTCGAAACTACAGCTCCTGCAAATGCACTTTCTGTATTGCATGCTAAGCGACAAGGGGTTTCTAATTACTCTATTTTAGCTTCACATGTGTTGGTTCCACCAGCTATTGAGGCTTTAATGAGAGATCCTGAAACGGTAGTTCAAGGATTTTTGGCTGCAGGGCATGTTTGCACAATCATGGGATTGGAAGAATATGAAACACTGCCTAATAAATTCAACGTGCCGATTGTGGTTACTGGCTTTGAACCCGTTGATTTACTACAGGGCATTCTCATGACCGTAAAGCAGTTAGAAAAAGGCGAACATAAACTTGAGAATCAATACACGCGCATGGTGAAACCAAATGGAAATCCAGATGCGCAAAACATGATTCATGAAGTATTCACTACTAAAAACCGAGTGTGGAGAGGCATTGGAGAAATTCCAATGAGTGGATATGAAGTTCGTGATGACCTGAAATCTTTTGATGCCAATATCAAATTTGATGTTCAACTAGAAGATACGCCCGAATTTGCAGGTTGTATTTCTGGCGAAATCATGAAAGGTTTGAAAAAACCAATGCAGTGTGCACATTTCGGTAAGGAATGTAATCCTTCTAATCCATTAGGTGCGCCAATGGTTTCTAGTGAAGGTGCTTGTGCTGCTTATTTTCATTTTCACCAATCTCATTCTGAAGAGTTAGTTTAAAAGAAAGAATACTAAAAAATGGATATCATTTGCCAAGGTGGTAACACGAATATTAAAATAATAACACTAATAATATGGCCGTAGTTAGATTTGGTGTATCCGTTGAGAGTGAAGTGCTTGAAATTCTCGATCAATACATACAAGCCAATCATTTTCCAAACCGTTCACAAGCCATCAGGAATTTGATTCAGGAAATTGATGTGAAACAGCAGTGGCAAGCCAATGAAATTGTGGGAGGTTCTCTGACACTGATTTACGACTTACACAAACGAGAAATTGCTGATAAACTCATTGCTATCCAACAAGATTACATGCATTTAATCATGTGTTCGCAGCGCATCCATATTGATCATAATCATTCGATGGAAGTCATAGCAATGAAAGGTCCAGCGTTTACGCTGCAGCAATTAGCCAACAAATTAATAGCGGTGAAAGGTGTTATTCACGGTGACTTATCTATGACTAAAATGAAGTCGAAGTAATGAGAAATTGGATTTTAAAAATTGCTTTGTCTCTATTTTTGAGTGTTTTTAGTTCGGTTGTTTTTGGTCACGAACCAGATCGAATTATCATCAAAGACAAAATCACATTACTGCCAATTGAGGGGGCTATTCTTACAACAAAAGATGGCAGTTTAACCGTTATCAGCGATGAAAACGGTAGTATCACTTATGCATTGGATATTCCAACAGTAATTTCGATTACATCTTTAGGGTATACAACAAAAACGATGCGTTCAGATACTATTCCAAAGGTTGTATTTCTATCTCCCACCAAAATACACCTCAAAGAATTTCAAGTTGTTAGTCACAAAAACGAACAAACATTTGAATCGTTGAGCAAGTTGGATATAGACTTAAACCCCATCAGAAATTCACAAGAGATATTACAGATGGTTTCTGGCCTGTATATTGGTCAGCATGCTGGAGGTGGAAAAGCTGAGCAGATTTTTATCCGTGGATTTGACTCAGATCATGGAACTGATATTGCGCTTTCAGTTGATGGAATGCCAGTGAATATGGTTTCGCATGCACATGGCCAAGGTTATGCCGATTTACACTTTGTTATTCCAGAAATGGTTGAAAAAGTGGATTTTGATAAGGGAAGCTACTTTGCTGATAAAGGAAACTTCAACACAGCTGGTTATGTTGATTTCAAAACCAGAGATTATCTCGATAAAAGCTTTGTGAAATTAGAAGGTGGTCAGTTCAATACAGGAAGAGTTGTAACAGGGTTGAATATCCTCAATCCCAAAACGGATAACGGACAAAGTTTGATTTTTGCCAGTGAAATTTCATACAGCGATGGGTATTTTGAATATCCGCAAAACTTCAGTCGATTCAATGGTTTGATGAATTACACATTGCCTCTGAATAATTCCGTTTTGCGTTTGTCGGCTTCTGGTTTTACCAGTGAGTGGTTGGCATCAGGTCAAATACCGAATAGAGCAGTAGAGAATGGAACAATCGGTTGGTTTGGAGCTATTGATCCAAATGAAGGAGGAAATACTTCGCGTGTAAATGCCAATGCTCAATTGACAACTTATTTGGAAAATGGAGCTACTTTAAATGTAACAAATTATGGCAGTTATAATTCCGAAAAA
>CAJWSQ010000171.1 GCA_913045895.1 uncultured Flavobacteriales bacterium
TGGCGGAATTCGCAAAACTCGTTGAGAAATAGTAGATTAACCAGGCTGACTTTGGATTTCCGACTTTTTTTTTTTCTTAAGTCCACTCTCTTGAGATTAGTGACCTTTCGTTTGAATTCGTAATGTGGTTAACCCTTTTTAAGGATTTTTTGGTTTTCAAGGCGCTAAAGGTAAAGGTTTACCAATTTCAAAGACCTACTTTTGTGCCTATTCAACTTTAAGAAGATACATGGAAGTATTTGCTATAAAAGCCGCTCAGCTTATTTTAAGTCTCTCAATCTTAGTGATTCTGCACGAATTGGGGCACTTTATTCCAGCCAAATTGTTTGGTGTTCGTGTAGAGAAATTCTACTTGTTTTTCGATCCATACTTTTCACTTTTCAAGTTTAAGAAGGGAGAAACTGAGTATGGAGTCGGTTGGTTGCCATTGGGTGGTTACGTTAAACTATCTGGGATGATTGATGAGTCAATGGATAAGGAACAGATGAGTAAACCAGCAGAAGAGTGGGAGTTTAGAGCAAAACCAGCTTGGCAAAGACTCATTGTTATGTTGGGTGGTGTTACTGTGAATGTAATTCTAGGAATTATCATCTACTCAGGAATCTTATACACTTGGGGTGAATCTTATATAGCTGCTAAAGATGCAGAGTATGGTGTTACCGTAGCTGCTTCTGCAAAAGAAGTTGGATTTAAAGACGGTGATAAAATCATCAGTTTAAATGGTAATCCAGTTCCATCAAATTATACGTACGCACAAATTACAAAAGACTTGTTGTTCAGCGATGTAGTTCAACATGTTAAAGTTGAAAATGGTGGTGAAACAAGAACCGTTGACGTTCCAGGAGATTTTGATCAATTGGTTATGGCTAATGGCGAACGAGGCATTTTTGGTGAGCGTATTCCTTTTATAGCTGATACTATTTTACCAAACTCTGGTGCTGAAACCGCTGGTGTTCAAAAAGGCGACAAGTTTGTTGCAGTTGATGGTAACCCTGCTGAATATTTCGATCAATTTGTTGAAGCAGTTCAGGCTAAAAAAGATCAAGACATTCAATTAACAATTAATCGTGAAGGTGAATTGGTAACCATTCCAGTTCATGTGAGTGAAACAGGTAAAATTGGAGTAGGAAATAAATCTCCTTTAGATTATTTCAACATCACTCAGCGCGAGTATTCGTTAGGCGAAGCAATTCCAGCTGGTTTTAACATGGCGGTGAATACAGTTGTTGGTTATGTGCAACAATTCAAACTGATTTTCACGAAAGAAGGTGCTTCGCAAATCGGTGGATTTGGATCTATCGGTGGCATGTTTCCAAGTGTGTGGAATTGGCAAATGTTTTGGCAGTTAACAGCTTTGTTAAGCATGATTTTAGCTTTCATGAACGTACTTCCAATTCCTGCTTTAGATGGTGGACACGTAATGTTCTTAATTTATGAAATGGTTTCTGGACGTAAGCCAGGCGAGAAATTCTTAGAATATGCTCAAATGGCTGGAATGTTCTTCCTTTTAGGATTGATGATTTACGCCAACGGAAACGATATTTTTAAACTATTCAAGTAATGCGCAAGATTTTCATACTGAGTCTATTCCTTTTACCTCTTTTTGTTAATGCTCAGGATGAAACGTACCGTTTTGGAGATGATGTAAAACGATCTGAAAGTCCTGATAATACCATTCAAGGCGACTATTATATTGTGCCCGTTCAGGACCGATTGTTTACCTCGCAATTCAACAAGTACTTTTTGCAATACAACGACATGTCTTTTGAAGATATGCGTGCCTTTTTCCAGCAAAACCTAAATAAGTATGTTTACATGGAACTGGCTAAACATACTTCGGTTGTAGATGCAGTTGCATTGAATGATGGCAAACGAGAAACATCATTGATCTATGAAAATGTAAACTTCAGTTACATCGATTTACCAGTTGAAGAGGAAGAAGAAACAAAAATAGATCAGCTTAAAAATAAGTTCAAGAAAAAGGATAAAGCTGATGAAGCTCCTAAAGGGACTTACGTGGCACAAGGTCAGTTAGTAACTAAAAGAGATAACACACCAAAATACTTAGATGCTGAGGTTACTGATCGTTCTTTTTTACCGTTAATTCAAAGCTTTCACGCTACTAAATACATTGTAATGTTGAATCAATTGGAGCTGGTTTATCCAACCAATACGGCTCAATTAGATTTGCAATATGAGCGCTTTCAGCGCGAGATTAAAGTGCATTATACGGTTGTTGATGAGTCTGGCACTAAAGTTTGCGGTGGGTTAGCTACTACTTATTTTTCGCCAGAGCTTAACGACTTGAATACCATTGTAGAAACACATTTCCCTGAGATTGCAAAGCAAATTGTCATGAACATACCTGCCTTTCAAGATGTTTATGAAACTAGCACAGAAGAAAAATAATTCCGATCTTCTTGCCGTGCTTTACGCATCTTAAATAGCATTCATGATAGATTTTAGCTCTCCTTATTTCATTGTAACCGCATTATCTGTGGTGATAATATTGTCTTATTTCTTCAATATTATCAGTGAAAAAACCAATGTTCCATCTGTATTGATGTTGATTGCATTGGGTTTGGGAATAAGGCAGTTGCTAGATCAAACAGATGCCATTGATACGGATGACTTGATGCCTCTGCTCGAGGTTCTGGGAATTGTAGGGCTCATCATGATTGTGCTAGAGGCAGCGCTAGATCTTAAATTAACCAGAGAGAAACGGGGTTTGGTTTTGCGGTCAATGGCAATTGCCTTACTCGGCTTTATTTTAACATCGTTAGCCATAACTTTTATCCTCAGATATTTTACAGATTCATCACTCAAACAAGCGTTATTCTATGCCATGCCGATGGGTATCATTAGCTCGGCTATTGTTATTCCGTCTATTGGTAGTTTAGATGAAGAACGAAAAGAGTTCTTGATTTACGAGAGTACTTTCTCAGACATATTTGGGATTATGGGATTCTATTTAGCGATAGAATTTTTGAAAGCAGATTCTGGTAAAGATTTGTTGCTTTCATTCTCGTGGAATGTATTGGCAACTATAGCTATCAGTATGTTGTTGAGCTACATTTTAGTGTGGCTGTTTCAGCGTATTCAATCTCAAGGGAAACTCTTTTTATTGATTGCAGTTCTCATAGTTCTATACGCAGTTGGTAAAACATTCCACCTGTCATCACTTCTTATAATCTTATGTTTTGGGTTGATTTTGAACAACACCAAATTGTTCTTTAGAGGTAAGATGGCTGCCTGGGTTAAGCCGAGAAGTGTGCGTAGAATTTTGAATGAATTTCACTTGATTACGATTGAATCGGCATTTGTAATTCGTACCTTTTTCTTTGTTGTTTTTGGGGTAACAATCACAATTACATCGCTATTCAATATTCGCGTATTTCTAGAAAGTGTAGTCATTTTGGCTGCTATCTATCTGATAAGAGCAATTCTGCTTTTTGTATTGTGGAAACGCAACATCAAAACCGAATTAGGAGTAGCTCCAAGAGGTTTAATTACCATTCTATTGTTCTTCGCTATTCCGTCTGAATATCAAATTCATGAGTTTGAAAGTGGAACCTTACTTTACATCATTCTAACATCTAGTTTATTGATGACCATGTCTTTGATCTCAAACAAAAAATCAGATATCTATGATGAACTGTTGGAAGAAGATATTGATCAAGTGAAGGGCTACAAAAAAGAAGTTCCGATTAAGACTGACTCTAATTCTGATGAACAAAATGATTCAGATTCACCATCAAGTCCAATTCGAACTAGTAAAGATCCAAAAGAGTAAACAGATTACCGTTTAATGTAATTTGATCTTTTACTTTTTTTCCGAGTAGTGCTTTAGCCAATGGGCTATCCATAGAAACGCCAAATAAAAAGCCCTTATCTAGCATCACTTTTCCTGTTGAAGCGCCAATTAAAAAGGTGCCTCTATTTGTTTCAATAACGCTGCCTTTTTGAACACTCTCAGCCTGATGTTCAACATTGATTTTGTGTAAATCAGATAACACCAATTCTGCAATATTTAGCTGGTTGCTGAGCTTTTCAATTTCAAGGTGAACCATTGCTCTAGCCGTTTCGTGTTTATCGCCAGCAGAACTTTTGGTGTTTTGCTCATTGCTTTGTTGCAATTCTTTCAATTCAGCCTGTAATCGATCTATTTGATTTTGGATGTGTTTTACACAAGCCTCAACTACTTCTTGTTTTGATATGCTCATCGGGTAAGATTAAAGATAAAATGTATCGGCCTTGTGCTCTTCAATAGAGTTGAATTCCAAAAACTGAATATCGGTTAAAGCAGTTACTGTGTGTATGGTAAATGGTTTAAATTCAAGTAGAAGAGGTGCGTCTAAAATGTGTTTTTGGCTTTCGTTTCCGTTAACTTCTTTTACTTCAAGCTCAATTTTACCAGAAGTAAGGAGCAGAATTTCAGGGTTTTTACCTTCAGAAATTCCCTTGTGGTAATGATTGCCATTTACTGATCCTTTTTTGCGCTCAGCAAAGATAAATCCAGTTCGAGCTAAAGTCTCAAAACCGAAAGTTCTCCCCTTTTCATTTTCGCCAATTAAGTCTAGTGGTTTTATTTCAACAAGATTCATTTAGGATCAATTTTCGATGCAAAGTAAACACACGATTTGTGATTGAGAAATCCATTAGTACCGAACCCTTTGAAATCTTACCTTTGGCCAACAATATTCAAACCCAAATACATGAATATCATTGTTCCAATGGCAGGAATGGGCAAAAGAATGCGCCCTCATACGCTAACAGTGCCGAAGCCATTGCTAAGAATTGCCGGAAAAACAATCGTACAGCGATTGGTTGAAGATATCGTTAAAGTTTGCCACGAGCCAGTTGAAGAAATTGCTTTCGTTATTGGTCGTTTTGGTGAGCAAGTAGAAAAAGATTTGTTGGAAATAGCTTCCAATTTAGGCTCAAAAGGTAAGATCTGTTACCAAGATGAACCACTTGGAACAGCACATGCTATTTTGTGTGCGAAAGAAACTTTGAAAGGAAAAACCATTGTGGCTTTTGCTGATACGTTGTTCAAAGCCGATTTTACACTTGATGACTCTAAAGATGGTATTCTTTGGGTTCAACAAATTGAAGATCCGCGTCAGTTTGGTGTTGTTGAGGTTGATGAGAACAATAACATCACTAATTATGTTGAAAAACCTCAAGAGTTTGTTTCTGATTTAGCCATGATTGGGATTTACTATTTCAAACAAGGCGAAATTTTAAGAGATGAACTTCAATATTTGATTGATAACAACATCATTAAAGGTGGAGAATATCAATTACCTGATGCGTTGAGAAACATGACTGAAAAGGGCATGAATTTCGCACCAGGAAAAATTATTGAGTGGTTAGATTGTGGTAATAAAGATGCCACTGTTTACTCTAACCAGCGTGTTTTAGAATTTTTGAAAGCCGATGGTGAAGAGTTGATTCATCCATCAGCTAAAATCAAGAATTCTATTGTTATTGAGCCAGTTTATTTAGGCGAAGGTGTGGAGTTGAACAACGCCATTGTTGGTCCGCATGTCTCTATTCATTCTGGCACAGTAGTAGAACAAAGTATTATCAGCAACAGCATTATTTATGATAATACGGTGTTAAAAGGTGTGAATTTTAACAACAGCATGATAGGAAATCACGTTGTGCTGAATGAAAAATCAAAAGACTTAAGCATTGGCGATTACAGCAAGCAATTATAAAGCGTATTTCTGGGTATTGATTCTTACATCGGTTTTAGCAACCGGTTGTAGTTCATCTAAAAGTACAGCTTCTAAATCAGACAAAGACCAAGAAGTAGCATACGACAAACTCAAGTTTGATCAGTACTATTTAGAAGGACTCAAGCAAAAAACATTGGGTAATTACGATAAGGCACAAATGTTTTTTGAGCGTTGTGCTAAAATGGATCCCACTCATGCTGCAACCTTGTATGAATTGGCTCAACTGAATGAGCGATCTTCAGATTACCAAGCGGCTTATGAGAAAATGCAAGTTGTTCTCAAACAAGAGCCCGATCAACGTTGGTATTTGGAGTATACTGCTGCATTGGCTCAATACCTTAGCAAATACGATGAAGCTTCTGATGCGTATCAAACGCTAATTGAAAATTATCCAGATAATCCAGAGAATTACTTTCAGCTAGCCAACACATACTTGTATGCCAACAAGCTTAAAGATGCGGCTGAGGTTTATGATCAGTTGGAAGAGAAAATGGGTTTCACTGAAGACATCGCTACTCAGAAGTATAAAATTTACATGCAGTTAGAAGACACCGATAAAGCTAGAGCTGAGGTGGAAAAGTTGCGTGAAAATAATCCTGAAGATGTGCAGTATTATGGCATGTTGGCCAAGCTGTACCGACAAGAAGGGCAGCCTGAAAAAGCCATTGAGATTTATAAGAACTTATTGACTACCAGACCAGATGATCCTAATATTCATTTGAGTTTATATGAGTTTTACACTGAGGCTGGCGATTCAGCTCAGGCATTCCAATCTTTAACCAAAGCATTTACATCTCCCGATATGAATATCGATAACAAAATCGGTGTTCTCATCAATTATTACAAGGCTACAGAAACAGATGAATCGTTAAAACCGCAAGCGTATCAGTTGTTAGATGCTGTGGTTGATGCACATCCAAAAGATCCAAAAGGGTATGCCATGTATGGCGATTTTCTTTTTAGAGATGAGAAATTAGAATCGGCTCGAG
>CAJWSQ010000172.1 GCA_913045895.1 uncultured Flavobacteriales bacterium
GCATTCATCTCAGCGTATATTGAGGGTGTAAGGTTAATTGATAACATGAAGTTATCGTAATAAATAAATCGTACTTTCGCAGCGAATTTTAGCAAGGAAAAACCATGCAGATTCAGGTAGTAAAATCTAAGATACACAGAGTTTCAGTAACTCAAGCCGATTTGAACTATATCGGAAGCATTACCATTGACGAAGATTTAATGGATGCATCAAACATCATTGAAGGTGAAAAAGTTCAAATCGTGAACATCAATAATGGTGAACGTTTAGAAACGTACGCTATTAAAGGGATAAGAGGTAGTGGCGAGGTTTGCCTTAATGGTCCAGCTGCGCGTAAAGTAGCAGTTGGTGATATCGTTATCATCATTTCTTACGCTTTGATGGATTTTGAAGAGGCTAAATCTTTCAAGCCAGCGTTAATCTTCCCAGACGAAACTGTTAACAAGCTTAAATAATCACTTTTGAAAAAACATCTGGTTGGATCACTGAAAGTAATCATACCCCTCGGTTTGGGGATTTTTTTGGTATGGTATTATTTTCAAGGGTTATCAAATAACGACATCAATGAAATTGTTGGTGCATTTGAACGTGCCAATTATTTCTGGGTTGGAATTTCATTAGTTGCAGCTACACTTAGCCATCTAAGTCGTGCTTACCGTTGGAAATATCCTCTGGAAGCATTGGGTTATAAGCCACAGTTTGCCAATTCTTTTTTCTCAGTGATGATTGGGTATTTGCTCAATTTAGCTGTTCCGCGTTTGGGTGAAGTTTCTAGATGTGGATTCATGCATCGCTACGAGAAAATTCCTTTTGAAAAACTATTGGGAACTGTAATTGCTGAGCGTGTTGCAGACGCATTCATCTTGTTACTTTCTATTGTAGCCGTTGTCTTTTTACAATATGAAGTCATTCAAGATTTATTGAATGATACGCTTTCATCGATGTTTGGAAATATCTCAGTCGCAATGGTATTTACCATTTTGATTGGTTTGGGTATTGCTGGAATTGGTGGTTTGGTTTTTATCTATCGTGTTAAATCCGAGAATAAAATCATCCAGAGCATTCAGAAAATCATGAAAGGCTTGGTTGATGGAGCGCTTTCTATCGTAAAAATGAAAAAGAAATGGGCATTCATCTTTCATACGCTGTTCATTTGGACAATGTATGTGTTGATGTTCTATTTGTGCTTCTTCAGTTTACCAGAAACATCACATGTTCCTTTCCAAGGAGTATTAACCGCCTTTGTTTTAGGTGGAATTACAATAGCAGCCACCAATGGTGGCATCGGAGCTTATCCATTAGCTGTACAGGCAATCTTAGCCCTTTACGGGGTTGACAAAACCATAGCTGGTGCATTTGGTTGGATTGTTTGGACTGCACAAACAGTTATGATCTTAGTTTTAGGTGCATTGGCGTTTACATTGATGCCAATCTACAACCGATCTCGAAATGAAAAAGATACTGTTAGTCAAGCATAAAATTTTCACTTGGAACAACATTTCCGACCAATTAAAGGGGTGGCGTTCTGAGGGTGATAAAATTGTGTTTACTAATGGTGTTTTCGATCTTATTCATACCGGACATATTGATTATCTAGCCAAAGCTGCTGATTGTGCCAATCGTTTGGTTGTTGGTTTAAATGGCGATGAATCAGTTAAGCGATTGAATAAAGGACCTGCCAGACCAATTAAAGATCAAGATACTCGTGCTATTATATTAGCTAGTCTACAATTTGTAGATGCAGTTATTCTATTTGATGAAGACACACCTTATGAGCTCATCAAATTGGTTCAACCAGATGTGTTGGTAAAGGGCGGAGATTACGATCCGAATGAAATGGATCCTTCTTCTAAGAAATACATTGTAGGTTCAGATTTAGTAATTGCCAACGGTGGCGAGGTGAAAAGTATTGAATTTGTTCCCGGACATTCAACTTCTCGTTTGGAGGAGAAAATCATTCAAGCTAATTTGCGCTAAATTCTTGCGCATTGGCTAAAGTCAAAAAATCTTTCGTTTGTCAATCTTGTGGAAACTCTTCTCCACAGTGGGTTGGCCGTTGTCCATCTTGTGGTGAATGGAACACTTATGTTGAAGAAATTCAGGTTAAAGAGTCGGCAAAATCTGCTGGAAAATCACTTGTTACTAAAGAAACAGGTAGGAAACCACAACGCGTTCAAGAAGTTGATTTTGAAAATCGACCTAGATTGGTTTTACCCGATGCAGAATTAAACCGTGTTTTAGGAGGTGGATTAGTCAGTGGATCGCTCATTCTTTTAGGTGGAGAACCTGGAATTGGAAAATCCACTTTATTGCTTCAGATGGTACTTCAACTAACCAATAAAAAGGTGCTGTATGTATCAGGCGAGGAGAGTGAACACCAAATTAAGATGCGTGCTGAACGCATCGGAATTCAAAATGAAACATGTTATTTGTATACCGAAACGAATTTGGATAACATCTTTGTTCATGTCAATAACATGGAGCCTGATTTAGTGGTTGTAGATTCAATCCAAACCATGCAAACTCCATTGTTAGATTCTTCCGCTGGAAGTATTTCTCAAATTCGTGAATGTGCTTCAGAATGGTTGAAATATGCTAAGACAACAGGAACGCCAGTTTTATTGGTAGGCCACATTAACAAAGAAGGAAATATTGCCGGGCCAAAAGTTTTGGAGCACATGGTTGATACAGTACTTCAGTTTGAAGGAGATCGCAATCACATTTTCCGATTGTTACGAGCAGTTAAAAACCGTTTCGGTTCTACTCACGAATTAGGGATTTATGAAATGGAAGGCAGTGGACTTCGAGAGGTTACCAATCCTTCAGAAATCTTGATTTCAAATCGAGATAAGAGTTTAAGTGGAACTAGCATTGCTGCAACCATGGAAGGTTTGCGTCCGATGTTGATTGAAACACAAGCCTTGGTAAGTACTGCGGCTTATGGTACGCCTCAACGTTCTGCAACTGGATTTGATTTGCGTAGATTATCTATGTTGCTTGCTGTTCTAGAAAAACGATGTGGATTTCGATTAGCAGCTAAAGATGTGTTTTTAAACATTGCTGGAGGAATTAAAGTTGATGATCCAGCAATTGATTTGGCCGTTGTATGTTCAATTTTAAGTTCCAATGAAGATGTTCCAATTAATCCAAATACTTGCTTTGCTGCTGAGGTTGGATTAAGTGGAGAAATCAGACCCGTAAACAGAATTGAGCAACGCATCCGCGAAGCTGAGAAATTAGGTTTCGAGCAAATCTTTGTGAGTAGCTACAACCTTAAAGGAATTGATACTTCATCTTTTGGTATTGAAGTGGTTCAGGTTTCTAAAATCGAAGATGTTTATCGGAGGTTATTTTGAAAAGAATAGGTGATGTTATCGGGCTAGTACTTGTAGTATTAATAGCTCCTCTTTCTGTTGATCTGGAAATCGTTCCTATTACGCTTCAAACATTTATTCTCTTTACTGTTGCTGCTTGGCGTGGTGCAATTCCAGGTTTGTACATTGCGCTTGCCTATGTTTTATTAGGTGCTGTGGGACTTCCTGTTTATAGTGGACACTCTTCCGGTTGGGAAAAACTAATTGGACCTACAGCGGGCTTTATATGGGCTTTTCCACTTGTATCTTATGTAGTTGGGTGGTTATATTCCAAAACGAAGCTAATCTGGCTTCAAATGGGCGTGTTCCTTGTAGCTCATTTGTTATTAATGGTAATCGGACTTTCAGTTTTAAAATGGATTAAACCCGGTGTTGATGTATGGAGCATTGCTTATTCCATTTTACCTGGAGCGATCATTAAATCTATAGTTGCTACAATCGTAGTTAAGGGCATAAAAAAAGCCGACTGGTTTTGATCCCAATCGGCTTTGTGTATATAGCTTGAATCTTAAGCTTATCCGTTTAATGCTTCAGCACCTGAAGTAATCTCAAGGATTTCAGTTGTAATAGCAGCTTGACGGGCTTTATTGTAAGACAATTTCAATTCTTTCAATAATGTACCTGCGTTATCAGTTGCCTGATGCATAGCTGTCATTCGTGCTCCGTGCTCAGATGCATTTGAATCTAAAATCGCTTTGTAGAACTGAGTTTTCAAAGCTTTAGGAATCAACTCATCCAAGATTTCTCCTTTACTAGGCTCAAAGATGTAATCAACATCAGTTACAGCCTCTTCAGGAGGGAGAATTGGAAGCATTTGTTCAACTGTAATGTCTTGAGATGCTGCGTTCTTGAATTTGTTGTAAACCAACAATACTTGATCGTAAGCACCTTCAGAGAAAGCTTTCATAACTTCTTCAGCAACGCCAGCAATATTATCAAATGTTACATCATCATAAAGATGATTGGCTTCTTCTCTAACACCTGATGCGATGTATGGAGTTTTCTTGAAGAAATCATATGCTTTCTTTCCTACACTTAAAACCTCGATTTCAACACCAGCTTCAGTGTTTTCAATCACTTTGCGAGTACGTTTAATGATGTTGGCATTAAATGCACCACACAAACCACGGTTTGATGTGTAAGCTACAAGCAAAACTTTTTTAACCTCTCTTACTTCAGCATAATTCCCTTCAGATGCATCCATGTTTCCGCTTAAGTTAGCTAAGATCTCAGTTAACTTTTCGGCATACGGGCGCATCTCTACGATAGCATCTTGCGCTTTTTTCAATTTAGCAGCAGATACCATTTTCATTGCAGAAGTAATCTGCATGGTAGAATTTACGGAAGTAATACGGTTACGAACCTCTTTTAAATTTGGCATGGTTCAGCCTTTTTTATTCTTAATATTTAGCTGCTAAATCAGCACAAACTTTTTCAACTGTCTCAACCGCTGAATCGGTTAATTTTCCTGCTTTTAAATCTGCAAGAGCGTCTTTGTGTTGAGTACGCATCATATCTAAGAACTCAACTTCAAATTGTCTTACTTCATTTACAGGAACTTTTTGTAACAAACCTTTAGTACCACAGTAGATAATAGCAATTTGCTCTTCTACAGGAAGTGGTGAATTTTGAGCTTGTTTCAAGATCTCCACGTTACGTGCACCTTTATCTAGAACTGCTTTAGTTGCAGCATCCAAGTCAGAACCGAATTTAGAGAATGCCTCTAACTCACGGTATTGAGCTTGATCTAGTTTCAATGTACCAGCAACTTTCTTCATAGATTTAATCTGAGCAGATCCACCTACACGAGATACCGAGATACCTACGTTAATCGCTGGACGAACACCAGAGTTAAACAAGTTAGACTCTAAGAAGATCTGACCATCAGTAATCGAAATTACGTTAGTCGGAATGTATGCAGATACGTCACCCGCTTGCGTTTCGATAATTGGAAGTGCTGTTAATGAACCACCACCTTTAACTTTACCTTCTAATGAAGGAGGAAGATCGTTCATTGTTGCAGCAATGCTATCATCGTTGATCACCTTTGCAGCACGCTCTAACAAACGAGAGTGAAGGTAGAATACATCACCAGGATATGCTTCACGACCTGGAGGACGTCTCAACAACAATGATACCTCACGGTAAGCTACCGCTTGTTTTGATAAATCATCATATACGATTAATGCAGGACGACCTGTATCACGGAAGTACTCACCAATTGCAGCACCTGCCATTGGAGCGTAAACTTGCATTGGAGCAGGATCAGATGCATTAGCAGCTACAATTGTAGTGTATGCTAAAGCACCAGCATCAGCTAAAGTTTTTACTGTTTGAGCAACAGTAGAAGCTTTTTGACCAATAGCTACATAGATACAGTATACTGGTTGACCAGCATCATAAAACTCTTTTTGGTTGATGATAGTATCTAATGCAACAGTTGATTTACCTGTTTGACGGTCACCAATGATCAACTCACGTTGTCCACGACCTACAGGAATCATTGCATCGATAGCTTTCACACCTGTTTGAAGTGGTTCAGTTACCGGTTGACGGAAGATAACACCCGGAGCTTTACGCTCGATTGGCATATCTAAAGTTTCGCCTTCAATTGGTCCTTTACCATCGATTGGTAAACCTAGTGTGTTTACAACACGACCAACGATGCCTTCACCAACTTTAATTGAGGCAATTTTTTTGGTTCTTTTAGCTGTATCGCCTTCGCGAAGTTCTTTGGAGTTACCCAAAAGTACAGCACCAACATTATCTTCTTCCAAGTTCAAGGCCATACCTTGTAACCCGTTATCGAATTCAATTAGCTCACCAGATTGAACGTTTGTCAATCCGTAGATACGAGCGATACCATCACCTACTTGTAGTACGGTACCAACTTCTTCCAACTCAGCTGCCGATTTAAAACCTGACAGTTGCTCTCTCAGGATGGCTGATACTTCGGCTGGTTTAATGTCTGCCATTTCTTCTAGTTTTATAACTTGTTTATAGCTGCGCTATGTGTGAATAGTCAACAATTTCATTACTTATTTCGCGTAATTGCGAAGCAACAGATGCATCGTATACGGTGTGATTTCCTTTAACCACAAAACCACCGATTAAGCTAGGATCAATAACTTCAGTTACTTCAACTGAATTCCATCCTTCACTCATAATGGTTTTAATCTTATTCAATGCTTCTGCTGATAGTTTACTAGCTGTACGAACTTCAATGTCCAAAATTCGCTTATCTAATTTGTATAAGCGAGGGTATTCAACTGAAATATCAGGA
>CAJWSQ010000173.1 GCA_913045895.1 uncultured Flavobacteriales bacterium
TCTAGTTAATTTAACTAAATTGTTGTAAATATTTATATAGTTTTTATTCATGAAATTTTTTTTTTACTTAATTGTTGTTTTTTTATTTATTACAAATTGTACATTAAATAAAGTTATAAAACATCATGGTGTTCATTTTTTGGAAAAAAAAAATAAAAAATTGATAATAGGAAAAACAAATAAAAATGATATTATTAAGTTGCTGGGTCCCCCATCTACTAAAGGCGCTTTTGATGAGGAAGTGTGGATTTATATGGAAATTCAAACGAGCTCATCTAAAATTTCACGTTTAGGAAAAAAGGAATTATTAAAAAATAATATTTTGATCTTGAGTATAGATAACAAAGGCCTTTTATCAAAAAACGATTTCATTAACAAAGACAATATGAACGAAATTAAATTTTCAGAAGACACCACACAAATGAATTTTTCTAAAAATAACTTTGTTTATGATTTTTTATTTTCACTAAGACAAAAAATAAATGACCCCCTTGGTAAAAAAAATATAAAGTAGACTAGCCAGCAATAACAGCCAACAATAACAAAGCTACAATATTAGTAATCTTAATCATTGGGTTTACAGCAGGACCAGCAGTATCTTTGTATGGGTCTCCAACAGTATCACCAGTAACAGCTGCTTTATGAGCATCTGAGCCTTTGTAGGTCATTTGACCATCAATTTCAACGCCTGCTTCAAATGATTTTTTAGCATTATCCCAAGCGCCACCTGCGTTGTTTTGGAAAATAGCCCAAACCACACCTGATACAGCAACTCCAGCCATATAAGCGCCAAGAGGTTCAGCGCCCATTACAAATCCAATTAATATTGGGGCTGTGATGGTAATAGCACCAGGAAGCATCATTTCTCGCAAAGCTGCTTGAGTTGAGATTTCAACACACTTTCCATATTCCGGTTCAGCTTTGTATTCCATGATACCTGGAATCTCTTTAAACTGACGTCTAACTTCTTTTACCATTGCCATTGCAGCTTTACCAACAGATTCCATAGCTAGAGCCGAGAAAATAACAGGAATCATTCCACCAATAAATAATGCGGCTAATACATCAGCCTTGAAGATGTTGATGCCCTCAATTCCTGTGAAAGTTACATAAGCAGCAAATAATGCTAAAGCTGTTAAAGCAGCCGAAGCAATGGCAAATCCTTTCCCGATGGCTGCCGTTGTATTTCCAACAGAATCTAAAATATCTGTGCGTTCTCGAACTTCATCTGGTAATTCACTCATTTCAGCAATTCCACCTGCGTTATCAGCAATTGGCCCAAAAGCATCAATGGCTAATTGCATAGCTGTTGTCGACATCATAGCAGAAGCTGCAATTGAAACTCCGTAAAAACCCGCTAACTCGTACGCGCTCCAAATGGCTCCAGCAAATAGAATTACGGGAGCAAAAGTCGATTTCATTCCTGTGGCTAAACCCGCAATGATATTGGTAGCTGCACCTGTTGATGAATTTTGAACGATATCTAAAACGGGCTTTTTACCCAAACCTGTGTAGTGTTCTGTAAAATATGAGATCAAGCCACCAACAGCCAAACCAACTAATGTTGCATAGAATACATATCTAGAAGCAAATGTTTGTTTGCCTTCACCAAAATACTCCATGGTGATTTCTGAAGGAAGCATCCAGTCGATAACAAACCAGGCAGCAATAGCTGTCAAAGCAATGGCAGTCCAGTTTCCTTTATTCAAAGCCGTTTGAACTTGAGGTTCTTTGGCATCATTTCCCTTGATGTTGATTAAGAAAGTTGCGATTATGGAGAAGATTATTCCCAAACCAGCAATTACGATAGGGAGCAAGATTGGACCAATGCCACCAAAGGCATCATCTACAGATCCACCCATATCGCGAATCACGTAATTACCGAGAACCATTGCTGCAAGAACGGTAGCAACATAAGATCCGAATAAATCGGCACCCATTCCAGCTACATCACCTACGTTGTCTCCTACGTTATCGGCAATTGTTGCAGGGTTTCTAGGGTCATCTTCAGGAATTCCAGCCTCTACTTTTCCAACTAAATCAGCACCAACATCGGCTGCTTTGGTATAAATACCACCACCAACACGTGCAAAAAGTGCAATGGACTCAGCACCGAGTGAAAATCCAGCGAGTGCTTCTAAAACCATGGTCATGGCTCCAGTTCCTGTCCAAGCTCCGCCCATGAACCACATGAACAGAACGGCAAATAAGGTACTCAAACCAAATACGGCTAAGCCTGCAACGCCCAATCCCATAACTGTTCCGCCAGTAAACGAAACTTTCAATGCTTGAGATAAACTGGTTCGAGCAGCTTGTGTGGTTCTAACATTTGCATCAGTAGCAATGCGCATTCCGATATTTCCAGCAGCAGCAGAAAATACGGCTCCAATGACAAAAGCAATGACAATAAACCAGTGTGTGGTTTCAACAAAGGCAGAGACTAAACCGAGTAAAGCTCCTGCAATAACAATGAAAATGGCTAGAATACGGTATTCGGCATGCAAGAAGGCTAATGCTCCATCTTTGATATAGGTTGCCAGTTTTACCATTTTCTCATCGCCAGTGTCTTGCTTCTGAACCCAGGATTTAAGAACGAGCATATAAATCAATCCAATAATACCGAAGGCGGGTAAGAGGTATACTAATTGTTCCATATGAGTTAAGTTTTTAGAAGTTTTTCCGAAGTTAATCGGATGCTTAATCTTCCTAAAGGTAGAAATCTATTTGAATATCAGTATGATGGATTTGCTGAATTATGACTGAGAAGTGATTAGAATCAGCTCTAGTAATGACAAGCGTTAGTAAATTTGGATAGAGGGTGTTGATTCATTGTTGATCAACGAATCATTACAGTAAACATCGTAGTCAGAAATATACTTTACGCTAGGGCAACATTCAGATCCACCTGTATATGCGTATTGATAATTGTTAAATGTGAATTTACTGCTTAGTGAGTCTGTGTTATTGTATCTCACAACAACTGAATCGTAGAGTTCGAAGTTTTCAATACTGATCCAATTGTCTTCATTATAAATTTCCCTGTTAATTACTCCTTGTCTGTAGTACAAAATCATATAACCATGAATGCTATCAGCTTCAATAAGGTCATTGCCAATTGAATCAACTACAGTGTAAGCAAAGTTATTTCCATAAAAGCCGCAATCGTTATCATCACAATTATCAGTGCACGAAATGATTAATGATGTAATTAGAGATAATGCTATGAGATGAAGCTTTTTCATGACGTTTGTTATAGGGTTATTGTAGTTATAGATTCCCGAATAATCAACGAATCGTTACAGTAAACATCGTAGTCAGATATATACTTTACGTTTGGACAACATTCAGATCCGCCAGTATATGCGTATTGATAATTGTTAAATGTGAATTTACTGCTTAGAGAGTCTGTGTTATTGTATCTCACAACCACTGAATCGTAGAATTCAAAGCCAGTTATACTGATCCAATTGTACTCGTAATAATATTCTTTGTTAATTACTCCTTGTCTGTAGTACAAAATCTTATAACCATGAATGCTATCTGCTTCTATAAGGTCATTGCCAATTGAATCAACTGCATAGTATGTAAAGCCGCTTCCAGTAGGTGAGCAAATACTATCATCGCAATTATCGCATGAACTTAAAGCGAAAAGTAAAAGACAAAAAGCGAAGGATTTCAATAGAATGGGGTTCATGGAATTTGATTTGATGCTAATGTAAAGAATGTGATTAATCAGTAGATTAACTGTGTTTTAAGAATCATTAAAATAAAAAAGCCGAACGGGAATTCCATTCGGCTTTAAGTATGATTTAATGTTGAATCTTATTTCAACTGATACATAGAAGCTTTAACGCTTTTTACTACGTCAACAACTCCTGGTAATGCTTCGTCAATCAATGTTGTTGCGAATGCAAATGGAGTATCTGATTGAGTTAATCTGCGAATTGGTGCATCTAAATAATCAAATGCTTCGCGTTGAACAACGTGAGAAATCTCAGAAGAGATAGAGGCAATTGGCCAGCTTTCTTCTAAAATCACCAAACGATTTGTTTTCTTAACAGACTCAATAATAGTTGCTGTATCCATTGGACGAATAGTTCTCAAGTCGATAACTTCAGCTTGAATTCCTTCTTTTTCCAACTCTTCAGCAGCAGCTAAAGCCACTTTCATGATTTTACCAAAACTAACGATGGTACAATCTTTTCCTTCTTTTTTGATATCCGCTTTTCCGATAGGAAGTACATATTCTCCTTCTGGAACTTCACCTTTATCTCCATACATCTTCTCAGATTCCATGAAAACAACTGGATCGTTATCGCGAATAGCTGCTTTCAATAATCCTTTAGCATCATATGGATTGGAAGGAGTAATTACTTTAAGCCCTGGGAAGTGAGCATACATGCTTTCGAAACTTTGAGAGTGGGTAGCAGCTAATTGTCCTGCTTGTCCGTTTGGACCACGGAAAACAATTGGACAGCTGTATTGACCACCACTCATTTGAAGCATTTTAGCTGCAGAGTTAATGATTTGATCCGCTGCTAGAATAGCAAAGTTCCAAGTCATAAATTCTACAATCGGACGAAGGCCATTCATTGATGCTCCAACTCCGATTCCAGCAAAACCCAATTCAGAAATGGGAGTATCTAGAATTCTTTTTGCACCAAATTCGTCAAGCATTCCTTGAGAAGCTTTGTAAGCACCGTTGTACTCGGCTACCTCTTCGCCCATCAAAAATACGCTTTCATCTCTGCGCATTTCTTCACTCATTGCTTCTTTGATGGCGTCTCTGAACTGAATTTCTCTCATGGATGTTTACGTTTATGTGAGTGCAGCAAAGTAATGGTAAAACCCCAAAACAACCAAAGCTTTTATAAGGTGTTGCATACTCACTTATTCAGGTGAATTTAAAATTTCTTAAATGTTATGCATGCATAATAAATTAGAGTTGTTATTTTTGGCTCAAGGCGAATTGATTAGATTTGCCGCTCAACCATAAAATGACGCAATAAAAAAACAGAGCCAAATGAAAATACTAGTAGGTATAAGCAAGGCTCCGGATACAACAACCAAAATCAAGTTTACGGATAACAACACCAAATTTGATGAGGCCGGAGTACAATACATTGTTAATCCATATGACGAGTGGTATGCATTGGTGCGTGCGCTTGAATTAAAAGAAGCTGGCGGTGGGTCAGTAACTATTGTAACTGTTGGTGGAGCTGATGTTGAGCCAATTATGCGTAAAGCATTAGCTGTTGGTGCTGACGATGCTGTTCGTATTGATGCAGAGCCAATTGATGCCTTTTTTGTAGCTGAGCAAATTGCTGCTTACGCAAAAGACAACGGATACGATATGGTTCTTTTCGGTAAAGAAACAATCGATTATAACGGTGGACAAGTTGGTGGTATGGTAGCTCAATTGTTAGACTTACCTTATGTTTCTAATGCATCTAAAATGGATGTAAACGGAAACACAGCTACTATCGAAAGAGATATTCAAGGTGGTATTGAAGTATTAGAAGTAAATACACCGTTTGTATTGAGTGCTGCTAAAGGTATGGCTGAACAACGCATTCCGAATATGCGTGGTATTATGGCTGCTCGTACTAAGAAATTAGATGTGGTTCCTGCAGCTGCTGCGGAAGCATTAACAGAAGTGAAATCATACGCATTACCTCCTGAAAAAGGTGCTGTTAAGTTGATTGACCCTGAGAATGTTGAGGAATTGGTAGAATTGTTACACAAAGAAGCTAAAGTTATATAATCATGTCAGTATTAGTATTTGTAGACGTATTAGAAGGAAACGTAACGAAACCTTCATTAGAAGCCGTTTTCTACGGTAGCAAAGTGGCTGCATCTTTAGGTACTGATGTAGTAGCTTTAACTTATGGTAACGCATCTGACGATGAGTTAGCAGCTCTTGGTAAATATGGAGCTTCAAAAGTATTGGTTAACAAGTCTGTTACCGATATGGAGCCAGAGAAATTAACGAAACTTACTGCGGCTGCTGTTGAACAAACAGGTGCTGATGTAGTAGTTTATTCTCAAGATTACACAGGTAAAACATTAGCACCACTTTTAAGTGCTAAATTAAAAGCAGGATTGGTTGCAGGTGCTGTAGATTTCCCAAATACAGATGGTGGATTTACAGTGAAAAAAGCAGTTTTCTCAGGAAAAGCTTTTGCTGAGTATGCAATCAATACCGATAAAAAAATCATTTCTATCATTCCTAACTCTGTAGGGAAAGAAGAAGGTGAAGGAACGGCAACTGTTGAAGCATTTGACGCTGATTTAGGTGATTCTAGAATTACTGTAAAAGAAGTGAAAATGGAATCTACAGGCGATATGGTTCCTCTTCCTGAAGCTGAGTTGGTTGTTTCTGCAGGTCGTGGTTTGAAAGGACCAGAGAACTGGGGAATGATTGAAGAATTAGCTGACGTATTAGACGCAACAACTGCTTGTTCTCGTCCGGTAGCTGATATCGGTTGGAGACCTCACCACGAGCACGTAGGTCAAACGGGTATTGCTATCCGTCCGAACTTATACATTGCTGTAGGTATCTCTGGAGCTATCCAGCACTTAGCGGGTGTTAATGGTAGTAAAGTAATTGTTGTTGTAAACACAGATCCTGAAGCACCA
>CAJWSQ010000174.1 GCA_913045895.1 uncultured Flavobacteriales bacterium
AAAAATAAAAAGCAAAAAATATAAGGTAAATCTTGATAATTTTTTGAATTGTACTGTATCGGGTAGTTTTTTTAAAAGTGTATTGAAGGTATTGTATTTTTTAATTTCTGTGTGTATTTTTTTAGTATGTTCTTGTATTTTTGATGTGTTGTATATATATATAATGTATGATCGTACGTGTATCTGATTTTTTTTTATGTATAACAATGTATACATTCATTTCTTTGTTTTGTCTAAATCAATTTTTGATGCATCATCTTTTCCTTGTTTGAATGCTGTATAATTAAATGTAGTAGTTTTTGCTTTCCGTTTCGTAACATTGCTAAGTTTAACACCTTCAGATTCAAGAACGTCAACAAATATTTTTTCAGTGTGAAGAACTAATTGGTTTTCTGCAATTGTTTTTTTTTCTTCTCCTACAATTTTCTCTTCAAGACGTGAAATCTTTTGTGTCAACAATTGTTTCCTTTGTTCAATTTTCTCCGCTTTCATCATTGCAGATGGATCGGTCAAATCAGAAGCACACCATTCCTCATCATCGTCACGGTCGCGATCGTTGTTGAAATCATTGTCAAAACCATCTTCATCAATACTTATTTTTGCAATTGGATCGTCATCACTACTAGTACTGGACGATTCAGAGAGACCATTTGAACCACACCACAGACTATTAAAACTTTTTTTATTCAATGGCACATATTCTTCTCCAGTCGCAATGGCATCTTCAAGTAATTTCACTTGGGCTTTGCACATTGCCATTTTTCTTTGACGTTTCTGTTTACGACGTTCTTTGCGACGCGATACATCTTCACGAAGACCACTTACGATGCCGCTTCTGTAATCAGCTCTGGCATTTTTTGTAAATGAACCTTTGCTTTTGGCATTGGTAGTGCCATTAGCTTTTGCTCTTTCAAAATCACCCGTGCTTGGTGTGAATTCTTTTGATAAGATATGTGCTCTTTGAAATGTCATTTGAAATGCTAAGGCAGCCATTTGTACATTAGCGAGTATGCCGTAAAAGGTGTAAGTACCTTCTGATTTCTCTTGGTATTTTTTTACTTCAAAATAATCAACTACAAGATTTGCCAATTTAAACATCCATCCTTCAAAATTATGTTTAAAATGTGCACCGACAGCTTGCTGTTCTTTCGTTTGAATTTTACAAATTTTGACCGTAACACTTCCACCGACCAAACTACCTGAATTTTTTAAAACACCATCGTTCAATTCAGACATGATGATCGCTTCCGATATCTGATGTTTGGTTAATAAACGTTGTGCAAGACGTAATGCACGTTGAGCTTCAACTTCTGGCGTCTCAGACGCAAGACCAAGTTGCATCATTTTAGCAATTCTTTGTATGAGTGCTTCTTGTGGATTTAAAGAAGAATCTAATTTTTCTTCGGCTTTACCTTTTGTCGTTTCATTCACTACTTTCACTTCTTTTGGCATGTTTTTACGTTCAATCAATACTTCCATGGATTGTATTTTTTTACTCGAAATTGAAAGAACAGGAGGAGGAAGTAGCCAACGTGTTGAAGTGTCGTATGCACGTACTTGGTCATATTTTTGATTGCCTTTGCAATAGTATTTGATATTGAGACTATTCTTCCCAGCTCCTTTAAAAATTTTTAGTGGCGTCAAACTTTTCACGATTCCTTTTCTCCAAACTCCAGCGTCGTGGCATTCAACACTTTGACCAACAATGTACATGGATTCGTGAAATGTTTCTTTTGTACATTTTCTATCTGACGTTGTGTTTGACACACGAACTTCTTTCCAACTGTATCCTTCACCATCATCACTCCAACTGTCTTTTTGTATTTGTAATGGATTCAATTTTTTTATTTTTCCCGGTGACCATGATTCATTTTTATCACGACATTCGACAGATTGTCCTACTTCAAATTTATTTGATGCCCAGCTCCAATCTTCACCAAACTTCTTCGACACATCGGTTTCTGTTTTTAATCTGGTATCAGAATCAGATTCAGAATCAGAATCAGAATCAGAATCAGAATCAGTATCATTGGATGAAGAAGATAATAAATGAACAACAGGTTTAACAACAGAAGAAGTTGTTGTATCTTTTGACTGAATATTTGTATTTGTATTTGTATCAAGCGTCACGGCAAGAGAAGGAGTTTTTGTTTCGTCTTTTGTTGCAGCAACAACAGGTTCAACAATAGGTTCAACAACAGGTTCAACAATAGGTTCAACAATAAATTCAGCAGATTGAATTGGAGATGGAACAAGTTTGAACTCAACTTTAACGGCATTACCCGCTACTTTAACTCTTTTGGTTTGTGATTCGTAGCCGATGAATTTAGCTACCAAATCAAACTCGCCAGCTGGCAAACCACTCAATGTGAATTTACCATCCAGATCGGTTGTTGTTCCCGTATAGGTGTTATCAATATAAACTGTGGCATTAAAAAGCGGACTCCCTTCATCATCAGTAACACGACCCGTAATTTGATTACCAGATTGCGCATAGACTGAAAATGAAAAAAATGTGAGGAGTAGTAATAAAATAGATCCTGTTCGAAACATGATGTTACGTTTTGACAGGAAACTGGGGCTATTTCCCTACTCTGTTAAAATTAATTTGTTTAATAAATTACCTACGCCAGCATTACCTGGATCAGGTTCTTCTCGAAATAAATCGAGAAATGGGTATAATCTCAGCCTTATTACCAATTTCCAACTCGCGCGATGTTGTACTCTTGGATTAGGCACCCCATGAGATGCGGCAAAGCTATAAAAGTTTTTTAGTGAGAACAGATGATTTGATTCGCAAGCTGAAAACGTGCTTCGCCCTGACCTGATATCAGCTGAAAATCAACCTGATGATCTGTGAGCACTTTTTCAAATAATTCTAAAATGGATTGACGCTCTTCTAAAGACGGGTTCTCTCGCAGAGGGTCATTTTCCCAAGGCAAGTCAACATCAAGAAGTAAAACAAGGTCATAGCTCATTTCACTCACTTGTTTGCGAATAAAATCACTAACCTCATTGTATTTAAACCGACTCCAAACAAAAAAATTCTCTGGACCAGTATCACAAAAAATCAACTTTTCTGCTTGAGAAGCTGCTTCATGTTCAGCCAATAACTGACCTCTTAACATCACGTCTAAATCCGCCACTTTGTATTCACCGCCAGTGTTCATCAAATATTCACGAGCAAATTCTTGCACCCAAAGATCGTTGTGATAATCTGCCAGTTGTTTACACAAACTGGATTTACCAGTGGCTTCGGGGCCGGTTATGAGAACTTTGCGAATCAAAATGATAGATTAATTAGCTGCTAATTGTTGGTGATAATCTTTTCTCCAGGCAAAATATCCAATAATCACCATGATTACGTAAGCCACAAACAAAAGAGCAGTTAAGTACAATTCTTTATTGAAATATTGGTACACAGCAACGCCATCAACCACAATCCAATAAAGCCAGTTTTCGAGGTATTTTTTAGTCACCATCCAAGTGGTTACCAAAGCACCAATGGTGGTAAATGAATCTACATAAGGTAATTGAGCATCAGTTTGTGATGCCAAAATATAGCCTAAAACAGCACTAGAAATAAGTGTAAAAAGAATTAACAACCCATGTTGCTTGATACTCAAAACCGAAATCGGCTTCTTATTCCCATTTTGGGAATGAGTGAATTTCCACTGGTAAAAACCATATCCAGCCATAAACAAATAGTAAAACTGGAGCGCCATTTCAGCGTAGAGTTTCACATCCCACAAAATATAGATATACAGAAGCGTACTTACTGCTGCAAACAACCAACACCAAAGACTTTCTTTACCTGCAAGAACCAAATAAACCACTCCAGCAACTACAGCAATCAATTCAATTGCAGTCATTGCGGCAAGCGCATCTTGCACGTTAGCTAACCAATTATCCATTAATCACAATTACAAGGAAGCGACAATTTTACGTCAGCATCAAATGGCATCAAAGAAATAATTGCTTCTTGTTTTTCACGATTGATATAAATAGCTCGCATGTCGAGGTATTCAATTTTATCGCAGTTCTTTATGGTATGAGGCAATTCATCGATGTTGTTACTCCACAAAATTAAGGTTCTTAACTCCGCGAGATTACCAATAGTTTCGGGTAACGCTTCAACTTTGTTAGCCCCTAAATCTAAAACACGAAGTTGCTTTAATTGGCCAATTTCAGATGGCAAATATTTCAAGCGATTTCTGCTTAGGTCAAGCGTGTTCAACTGAGTCAATTTTTGAATAGCTGGAGGAATTGAATCGAATCTATTTTTTGATAAATCCAACACTTCTAGGTTCTCGAATTGAGTGATTTCTAAAGGAAAATCTTTCAACCGCTCTTTTGATAAATCTAACTTTTTAACCTGCGCTGGATTCACCAAGGCCTTTTGTAAGCTAGTGAAGCTACTATCTGCAGATTGAGCAAAAGCTGAAACTGATAAAACACTAAGCCAACAAACGAAGACTGTTTTCTTTATCCAGTTCCATTTGTGCTTTAAGTTCATCGATTGAATTGAATTTTTCTTCATCTCGCAAGCGGTATTTGAATATCACTTTAACCTCTTTACCATACAATTGCTCATCAAACTGGAAGATGTTTACTTCCATTCGCTTCACATTTTCATCAGTAACGGTTGGGTTGGTACCAATGTTTAACATGCCCTTGTAAGACACGTTATCTACACGAACCATTACTGCGTAAACGCCATTTGCAGGAATTAATTTGCTCGAATTCTCAACATCTAAGTTGGCTGTTGGAAATCCTATTTGGCGGCCAATCTTCTTCCCTTCTACAACCTGAGCTTGCACGGCATAATCATAACTCAAATAGGTTCTGGCTGTTTCCAAATCACCTTCTAATAAGGCATTTCTAATTTTGGTTGAAGAAACATTCACATGATCTACGTCTAATGCTGTAATCTCTTCCACTTCAAAACCGTACATCGGCCCAAATTCTACCAAGTGCTCAAATGATCCTTCGCGGTTTCTACCGAAATGGTGATCGTATCCAATAACCAATTTTTTGGTTCCAATTTTATTCACCAAAATATCACGCACAAACTCAACTGAAGTTGTTCTAGCAAACTCTTTTGAAAACGGATGAATGATTAAATGATCAACCCCAAATCGTTCTAACAACGCAATTTTCTCTTCTTGCGCATTAAGCAGTTTAATATCAGAATCGGGATTAAGCACAGACCTAGGATGCGGGTAAAAAGTCAGCACAACTATTTCACCATCAACCTTTGAGGCCACATCTCTAAGACGTTTGATGATTTTCTGATGTCCGATATGAACACCATCAAAAGTACCAGTAGTAACAACTGCCGGTTTTGATAGTGTCTGAAATGAATCGATATGATGATATACTTTCACAAGTTGAAATTCTAAGTGTGCAAAGGTGTGAAAATCATCTGCATTCAGCTAAAAATTCACATCCTGTTAAAAATCAGTGAATAAAACTTTCAATAAATCATAGTTGCTTTTTGAAATATGCTACTTTTGCCGCAAAATTTAACTAGGTCATTAAATTCCAAAATCATAGAGGAATGTCTCAAGTAAAAGGAAAAATTACGCAGATTATTGGTGCGGTTGTTGACGTAAGTTTTGGTACAGATAGCGCTTTACCAAATATCTATGATGCGTTAACAATTAAGAAAGACAACGGTCAGGATGTTGTATTAGAAGTACAACAACACATTGGTGAAGATACCGTAAGAACAATTGCAATGGACTCTACAGATGGTGTACAAAGAGGCACTGAAGTAGTATCTACAGGCAAAGCGATCTCTATGCCAACTGGTGCTGGAGTTAACGGTAGATTGTTTAACGTTATCGGAGATAACATCGATGGTATTCCTCAAGTTTCTACTGAAACTAGCCGTCCTATTCACGCTGAGGCTCCTAAATTTGAAGACCTTTCAACTTCATCAGAAGTTTTATTTACAGGTATCAAAGTAATCGACTTGATTGAGCCTTATTCTAAAGGGGGTAAAATTGGTTTATTCGGTGGTGCCGGTGTAGGTAAAACAGTATTGATCCAGGAATTGATTAACAACATTGCAAAAGGTTACGAAGGTTTCTCTGTATTTGCAGGTGTTGGTGAGCGTACTCGTGAAGGAAACGATTTGCTTCGTGAGATGCTTGAATCTGGAATTATCAAGTACGGTGACGATTTCATGCATTCTATGGAAGAAGGCGGATGGGATCTATCTAAAGTTGATACAGAAAAATTAAAAGAATCTAGTGCTGCGTTCGTATTCGGACAAATGAATGAACCTCCAGGTGCTCGTGCTCGTGTTGCTCTTTCAGGATTAACATTAGCTGAGTATTATCGTGATGGTGATGGTTCAGGTGCTGGTCGTGATATCTTATTCTTCGTTGACAACATCTTCCGATTCACTCAGGCTGGTTCTGAGGTATCTGCATTGTTAGGTCGTATGCCTTCTGCGGTAGGTTACCAACCAACATTAGCAACTGAGATGGGTGTGATGCAAGAGCGTATTACTTCAACTAAAAACGGTTCAATTACATCTGTACAGGCGGTTTACGTACCTGCAGATGATTTAACGGATCCGGCTCCAGCAACAAC